>DATMZB010000001.1:0-3892 GCA_035560655.1 Methanotrichaceae archaeon
GCGTCGTCCCGGGTATGGATGCATATGTCCGCTGGCGCGTCGTGGAGGCAAGATGAGATCCTCTTTTGAATCTCTGGCCCTTCTTCGGCTATGTAGAGTACCAGGGACTTGATTCCCAGAGACTCGCTCCAGCCTATGAGATCTATGACCATCTTCATTCCGAGGTCATCTAGGTCTCCTACTGACAGGACTAAGGCTACGCAGTCGGGCACGGCGTGCCTGGAGATCCTGATCTCCAGCAGGCGCTCATAGAGGTATAGAAGCATCGATCCTAAATGGAACTCCGAGGCAAAGTATTTTTGCGATGGCGCATCTCTCAGATCCATGCAAAGAGAGGATGCCATGCGGGCGGCAGCTGGGGCAGCAGTTCTGCTCATACCCTTCATAGGCGTTTATGCGGCCCTGCCTCTGGCAGCCCTATTCGCCATGGATCGCGGGACAAGGATGCTCACGGCGTCTCTTATGCTTCTCCTTCTGATGCGCCCGGCCCTGGCATTGACCCAGCTGAACTTCCCTCTCTACATAGTGGCCATATCGTTCATAGCTCCAACTTTCGCCTATCTGGCATCCAAGAGGTTCGAGATCCTGCCTGGATCCATAGTCTACCTGATGACAACTATCGCCCTGGGCTATCCCGTGGCATCGGCTGTTGCCGGGGGCAGCCTGTCCCCTGAGAAGGTCCTCTTCCTGGCGATGCTTGGGGGGCTATCAGGAGCCTTCCTTGAGCACGTCTCAAGCGAGCGCGACTTCGCAGTCCCATTTGGGACGTGCATGGTGATGTGGCTCTTCAGCTTCGATTACCCTCTACCAGAGCTTGGCCGGATACTGCTCATAACCATATTCGCCCTGGCCCTGGGACTTGGCGCCTACTGGGCCAAGGCCGCAGATGCAGACGCAGTTCTTAGCGAGACGCTGATCTGTCTTCTCATCATAATCTTCAGCGGGCCGTCGTGGTTCCTGCTCCTGCTCAGCTTCTATCTGATGGGAGGAGCGTTTACCAAGTACGGCTATGCAAAAAAGCATAAGATGGGAATTGCTCAGTCCAAAGGAGGCGTGCGCGGCTTCAAGAACGTCTACAGCAACAGCCTTGTACCTCTGGCCCTGGCGGTATGCCACGGCATCTACGGAAGCGACCTCTTCATATACGCATTCATAGGCGCTGTGGCCACAGCCAATGGCGACACCCTGGCAAGCGAGATAGGCGAGACCAGCCGCTCCATGCCGAGGATGATAACCACCCTGAAGCCCGTGGACCCGGGGCTGGATGGAGGGGTGACGCCCCTTGGCGAGTCGGCGTCCCTGGTGGGCGCGGCAGTTGTGGGCATCCTGGCTGTGATCACTGGCATGACAGGATTCTATGGAATGGTCACTGCTATCATTGGCGGGTTTCTTGGCACCAACTTCGACAGCCTTCTTGGCGCGACGCTGCAGAGGAGGGGCGTGCTCAGCAACAATGGAGTGAACCTCTTTGCCACGCTCTTTGGGGCCATAGTCGGAGCACTGATCTGGGCAGTACTGTAGAGTTTTTTATTTGAGCACGACATTTGTCCTGGCATGAAGATCTACGGGATCTTTGGAGATCCCATAGGGCACAGCCTCTCCCCGGCAATGCAGAACGCTGCCTTTGAGGTGATGGGGCTTCATGCCTGCTACCATGCCTTTCTGGTGCAAAAGGATAGCCTTAGAGATGCGGTTCTAGGTGCTAAAGCCATGGGCTTTGGCGGCCTCAACCTGACCATTCCTCTGAAGGAGGAGGCTTTAAAGGTGGTCCGGCCTGATGAGCTGGCCCTGGCGATTGGCGCCGTGAACACGGTCTCTTTTTGCCATGGAATATCGGGCCACAACACAGACGGGCTTGGCGCAAAGAAGGCCATGGAGGAGGCGGGAGCTGAGATCAGGGGGAGCAGGGTGCTCATAATTGGCGCAGGAGGGGCGGCCAGGGCCCTGGCCTATACCCTGGCCAGAGGTGGTGCTGAGGTATCCATTGCCAACCGGAGCCGGGCCAGGGCTGAAGAGCTGGCAGGGCACGCAGGCGGGTCTGCTCACGGCTTAGACGAGCTGGCGAGGCTGGTGCCCGAGTCAGACATAATCATAAACGCCACCTCAGTTGGCATGAAGGATGGAGATCCAAGGATCCTGGATGGAAAGCTTCTGCATCCTGGCCAGATGGTGTTTGATATAGTCTACAACCGGGAGACTGAGCTCTTGAAAGATGCTGCCAGGGCTGGGGCCAGGACTCTGGATGGAGTGATGATGCTCGTATACCAGGGCGCAGAGGCAATCAGGATCTGGACAGGGCAGGACGCGCCGGCTGGCATTATGGAGCAGGCAGTCAGAAGGGCTCTTGCATCCAGGGGGCGAGCATGACCAGGATGCTGATTCTGGGTGGGACTGGCGAGACCGGGTCATGGTTTGCAAGGTACTTCAGGGATCGCGGCTTTGAGGTCTCTGTCTGGGGTCCGAGCGGGAAGGTCGAGGTGGCAGAGCGCCTCGGCGTCAGATTTGCCAGGGATCTGATAGACGAGGTCAAGAGAAGCGATGTGGTCCTTGTAAGCGTGGTCATTGACAAGACCGTGGAGATGATCGCCCGGGTGGCACCTCACATGAAGGCTGGAAGCCTCCTGATGGATGTCACATCTCTCAAGGCCGGGCCCATGAAGGCCATGATGGACCATGCCCCTGAGGGCGTGGAGGTGCTCGGAACTCATCCTATGTTTGGGCCAACAATGCCTGCACTGAAGGGCCAGACCATAATCCTGGTCCCTGGAGAGGGCAGGTGCCAGAGGTGGCTGCCCGCGATGCGCCAGATCTTCGAATCAGACGGGGCCAGGATAGAGGTGCTCGGTCCTGAGGAGCACGATGAGATGATGGCTGTAATCCAGGCATTGACTCATTTTGCGTATATCGGCATAGGTGCCACATTGAAAGCCCTGGATGTTGATGTAGAGAAATCCAGGAAGTTCATGAGCCCTGTATATGAGATAATGATAGACTTCGTAGGAAGGATACTCGACCAGAGCCCGGAGCTGTATGCGTCCATTCAGGAGAATCCAGAGGCTGCCAAGGTGAGGCAGGTGTTCATTGATGAGTGCACCAGGCTCTGCCAGAGGGCGGATGCCGGAGACCTGGAGGGGTTCAAGAGCATAATGCAGGAGGCAGCGAAGCATTACGGCCGGACGGACCGGGCATTGGAGAGGTCTGACAGGCTGATCAACCGCAAGATCATGGATAGGGAAAGATAGTGGAGAGGGAAGGGTAGAGGAAAGACTGAACATAGGAGCATACCTGAGAGGATTGAAAGCAATGACTGAATCCAGAGAGCTGGGCTATGCCGAGAGCTACATGCACCTGCTGCAGGCTATGATCTGCGGGAATGGGCAGATCGTCTGCGCCGTCCAGCTGGAGGGACCGGTAACGCCTCAGCTCTTCGTAAAGGCACTTCGCCGCCTTTATGAGCGCCAGCCTCTGATGCAGGCTAAGATCCTCAAGGCAGAGAGATACTATTTTGAGCTGTCAGCGGCCTTTGAGGATGTTCCTGTGAGGGTCCTTAAGCGTGAGGATGACCGCCACTGGGAGAGGATAGTGGACTCTGAGCTAAGAAATATCATCCCTGCAGAAAAGTACCTGTGGTCCATGACCCTCCTCTACGGAGGCGAGGGTGAGGGGGCAAGTCACGATATAGTCCTGACAATGAACCATGCGGCTGGAGATGGCATTTCCATCATTCGCCTCTTTTGCGACCTGCTTCAAATCATCTCAGCTCTGAGCAAAAGTATCCCTATAGATCTGCCTGTCCACAGGCTGAAGCCGCCGGTGGAACTCATGCTCCAAAACCCGCTGTCATGGGATGAATTTCTCGCCAACAAGGCAGCATCGCAGGTTCAGCCCGAAC
>DATMZB010000002.1:0-4354 GCA_035560655.1 Methanotrichaceae archaeon
AATCAGAGTCATGCCCCCTCTGTCTAGAACAGGATCGCTTTACATACAGCAGAATCCAGGCAGTGCACATAGTCTGCGCATGATATCATTGAGATTGGCTTAAGAAAAAGGACAGCCGGCAATAAGTCTTCATGCCGTGAAAAATATCCAATAAGAGATAGCGTTTGGCCCATATCTCCAAGATCTCACTGCCCGTATCAGCCTAGCATTTGCCGCCAGCGTGGTATCTCATCTTTCAGGCGCAACCCGAAAGCCCAGGCTCGACTTAAAAGGAATCATAGCATTAGGCCATTTGCAGGTAGGCTGAGCTGTCACTCAAGGCCGTGACCTTGGTACAAAAGCGCAGCCGCTGGAGGGGGCATTTATGCTGCCAGGCATGTGCAGGCCGTGAGCCATTCTATGGATGGGACAGCGGGCTTGTTATCATGGCAATGAAGTTGAATCTATGCGAGTCTGAGGCCATCATTCTTTTTCCCTAGCTCTGGCCTATATGCATGAGCCTTCTCCGCGGATGCGCATTGTGAACTGTCAGCGCAAGACGCCCTGTTGATGCCTGGCCCGGAAAGCCGTACTGGTCTTTCTTTGTTCAGTGCTTTTTATCTGGCTTAGATGCATTGTGTTTCCTACAGCACAATATTAGTTTGGGCAGCCTATCAAGAGCTGTGCCCCATACACATTGCACGTCCCATATCGCCAACCAAAGATACGCTCTCGCTGACCCACCCTGCTATATACTTCAGACGGCACTTCTTAAACGCAGTGAACCCTGAACAAAGCGCCTGGGACCGTGACTACAGGCTGAGAGGAAGGCTCTGGGGCGGATCCAAGCGTCCCATCCCCGACCTGCCCGCGGGCTCCAGAGTCCTGGAGCTTGGATGCGGCAATGGCAAGACCCTGTCAGCCATGCTTCACCAGCCCTGGCAGACAGCGGCCCTCGACATCTCCTGCAGGGCTGCAGAGATCGCCATGTCTGATTCCAATGGCTGCGCCGATATCCTGGTCGCAGATGCCCGCCGCCTCCCTTTCAAAGACGGCAGCTTTGATGCAGTCCTGGCATTCCACGTTACAGGCCATCTCCTCTCAGAAGGCCGGGGGCTGATTGCATCTGAGTCAGCCAGGGTGCTCAGGCAAGGAGGCAGGCTGTTCTTCAGAGATTTTGGTGCCGAAGATATGCGTTTTGGACAGGGCAGAGAAGTTGAGCCTCAGACATACGAGAGAGGAGAGGGCATACTTACCCACTACTTTACAGAGCAAGAGACGATCGAGCTCTTCTCAATGCTCAGGCCTGAGTCAGTCAGATCTCATGCCTGGAATATGAGGATAAGGGGGCAGGACCTGATCAGATCTGAGATCGAGGCCTGCCTTGCCAGGGACTAGGTTCTATCCGATCCTTGGAAACGCGCTTTCCGAAATAGCCGATATCCAGGCCGAGCCCGCACCTTCCTCATTCAGGGCCACGCTTCGCGATGTGTAATCTATTCCATACTGGCTTGGACCGCTTGAGAATGAGAGAGGCGCTTCCCAGCTGTAGAAGCTCTCATTATCTGAGAAGTGCATGGTAGAACTGGACCAGTTCCGGCCGAGCTTATAGTAAAGGAAGTACATGCCATCATTTATGCCTTGGAGATCATATGACTCGCCCGAGCGTATATAGGCAGAGGCGATGAGCTGTTTATTCTGGCTAAGCAAAACCGCCATAGCATCCATTGGAGCCGCATCTGTGATGCTCAGCTCCCCTAAGCCGCCTGCACGGAGCTGCGTGAAAAGCGCGCCAGTCGCAGGCCTTGTGCTGTCAGCTGCCAGAGAAACCCCGACAGCCAATAGAAGTGCAGCCAGAGCCAGAGGCAAGAGCCTTTTATACATTTAACAATCCCTCTGGCATTGCCACAGCACTTTCTGTATATAGCTCTTCTTCAAAATTGGGCCTCGGTGCTGCATGACATCAGCTAATGCTTAAGATATCCGACGAGGGAGATGATGCTTAAGACATCATATAAGTTGCCATAAGGCCCAGGTTCTGCGCAATGCGCAGAATGAGGCTTCGACCGGAGGCCACCAAAATAATAGAGGGGAGAAAGTCCAGTCAGCTCAGATCCGGGAACTCGAAGTTGTCTGGGAGTATATTTGACTCGCCCATGGGAACCTCGTATAGGTCCACCTCAAAGGTGCTGTACTCTATATCATCCACGCCATCTACCGTCTTGAAGACCAGGGGGTTGTTGAACCTGTAAAGGCCCCGTGCTGACTTGAACCTGCCCGACTTGCTGTCCCATCCGGACCCCATTGTGAAGTAAAGGCCGTAAGACCCGTCATCCAGACCTGTGAGGTTGTAGGTATCTCCGGCGCGAATGTAGATGGCAATCAAGGGCTTGACGTCAAGGTCGGTCAGGACTGCCACTGAATCCATCTTGGCATGGTTATGCAGCATCACCTCGCCCAGGCCGCTTCTGGTGATGTTCTTCACACAGTATCCCGTCTGCGGCCTGGCATCCAGCGCCTCTACAGACAGTACCAGGATCATCAGTATCAAAAGAGCACTAAAACCCCATAGCCTTGTCCTCATGCCACCGTTCCCCTCGTCGATCGTTATTTAATTGATATCCTTGTATTTATACCTTCTATCGCTAACTATGGAGCCGCCAGCCAGGCGGCCTCACGCAGCTAGGTCTTCTTATCAGGGATAATTATCTCCCCGAGATCGGCATTTACTGTGATGTATGTGCCATCCTCCAGATCCAGAATATCCTCGGGCACTCTATCCACCAGTGGTATTCCACTTATGACTGCGCCCACGGCCACTATGGGCTCTGATTGAATATTTATTATGGCCAGCGGTGCAAGCCCCCTCTTTTTTAGCTGGTAGATCACATAAGACCCTACAGTCGAGCCCTTGCCCTTTGGAAAGATGAGCACCTTCCCCGAAATGCTCCGGCCGTAAAGCCCGTGTCCTGGATCAACCACCATCCCCGTCTCGGGGTTCACATTTCCCAGGAACGATATGGGATCTCTTGTGACCAGGGCAACGCCAGAGACAATTCCTCCAGATACCCTGTGACATTTGATGCTCGTCATAACCGCCTCGTTGCCATGTCTATGCAGCTCTCTGTGCTGCCAAAGCATGCCTCGATTCCGCACAGCCCCGGTATATAGGCCAGTGCCTTGCCGGAGTTCACCATCATCTTTCTGTAGTTCTCGCTTGCAGGAGAGACCACCATACACGTATCGCAGATCACCTTGGCACCGGATCGCTCAATCCTCGCCACGAGATCAGGCCAGGCATTGGCAATCCTCCGTGCCGTGCATACCCAAAGCTCTCTTTTGACCTCTTTTCCGTCCAGCAGATCTGCGATGCGCGCCAGCTCCTGCATGGAGCAGTGAGGGCACCCCAGGGCGACTATCTCGGCATCGTCTCCGCCATGCTCTTCATATACATCCAAAATCTCTTTCTCGCCAATGGATATTTCTTCGCACTTTTGCGATGTGGCCTCCAGAGGCGGCGAAGGCGTAACATCCAAAACGTAATACAGGGCTACAGATCCGCTGGCGGCCATGGCAGCACCAAGGGCCTTGAGCTCGTCCTGGCCCGGCCTTGACCTCAGCTGGAAGATGGGAACTCCATCCTTGACTATCCTTCCCACCTGAAATCCAAGTGCACCGTAATCCGAGCCCTTGAGATCTGTATCGACGGTTATACTGTGCGTGGGCATCCTGCATTCGTCAAGGTGGTACCCGTAGAGGGGCGTCTTTCCCACAAGAGCCGCTGCCAGGGCAGATGGCCCGCCCTCGCGGTTGGTCCTGGCACCTATCACTGAGTTTGCGTAGGAGACTGCCGATGACTCGGACCAGGCCAGGTGGTCTCCCCTGGAGACTATGTCCGGGCATATCTGATAGGGTGTGCAGGTGCAGTCTATGGATATCCCCAGGCTGCGGTAAGCATCCACAGTGGCCCTCTGCTTCTCTGCAAAGCCTTCCTTGACCCCCATCTCATGCCAGCGTACCAGGTCCATTCCAGCGGGGTTGAGGATGCTTGGGACCGCAACCGTGCCTCTGAGATCTGATATCCACTCCAGGCCTGCATCGCCTATGTTCTTGAATGAGACGCCTGCGATCTGGACGCTCTTAACCGGCACCAGCCTCTCGGCCTCGTAAATATCGCCCAGCGCCACAAGGATCTCCATCATCCTCCTGAGAGACTCGCCCCGTCCGCCCTGGTAGATGGCCTCCTCTTCTCTGGTGAGGTACATGGCCGGAAGATTGGGGCCGTGGTATAAATCCTATCCGATTCTCATTTCATGATCTCAAGCTTGTGGTTGACTGATTGCAAATATACAAAATAATCTGTTATGTTCAGGCC
>DATMZB010000003.1:0-4474 GCA_035560655.1 Methanotrichaceae archaeon
CTGTACATACTCCGCGTAGAGGATCCGGCCTTTATGGACATTTGAAATGCACAAAATCGGTTATGTCCAAAGGATTAATTTCCAGTTTTTTGATAAATTTATGCTGTCTATGCGACGGAAATATATAGGATATCACACTAATAAACCAAGATTAATCATGATTGTCCAAGGATCTTTGTATGATGTGGTGCGACATCTCGAAGAGAGTATCAGAACTTAGCCAATTTGTCCAGGATCTTCGAACGCTGTGTTTGAGCAATCCAAACCAAGCGATTGACGTTATATTAGATGCCCCTGGGGAGATTGAGATCAGCCTTAATGAGCGCAAACGGGCTGGAGAAACACTGGCTGCCGCAAATGAGCGATCTTGCCAAAATGCCGAGCTAGGCACAGCTCTCAAATTAGCTCAAAGCCTATCATAATGGAAGGGTCATGAAGAAAGAGAATGCTGAATTGAACCAGAACAGCGACTTGCGCCGTCAGGCCGAGGAGCTTTTGAAGAATGAAAAAAGCAGCCCAGTCAGTTCCAAGGCAGAGGAAAGCATAGATGCCCTATCTCTGGTCCATGAGCTTCAGGTCCACCAGATAGAGCTAGAGATGCAAAACGAGGAGCTGAAGCGCGCCACGCTTGAGGCCGAGGACGCCCTGACGAAGTACTCAGACCTCTACGACTTTGCACCCATAGGACTGTTCACTCTAGATGAGATAGGGGCGATCAAGGAGGTAAACCAGGCTGGAGCCACTCTCCTGGGCCAAGTGAGGCGCAACCTTCTGGACATGCGTTTTGCGCTCTTTGTGGCTGAAGGAGACCGGCGTTCCTTCAATGGTTTCCTTAAAAAGGCCCTTGAGACTCACATGCAAGCATGCGAACTCAGTCTGGTCAGAGATGAAGGGACGCCTGTCTACGTTGCAATCGAGGGCGCAGCCGCCAAAGACAGCTCGCTGAATGGGAAACAGTGCCGGATCGCAGTAATCGATATAACCGAACGCAAGCTGGCCGAGGATGCTCTGAGAGAGACGCGAGATTATCTGGAGAACCTGATAAATTGTGCCAACGCGCCAATCATCATATGGGACACCTCCATTAGGATTACCAGGTTCAACCACGCGTTCGAGCGTTTAACTGGACTTAGAACAGCTGAAGCTCTGGGAGAACCTCTGAAGATCATCTTCCCTGAAAGCCGCCGGGAAGAATCTATGGAGCACATCGGCCGCACATTATCGGGAGGGCGATGGGAAGTTGTGGAAATTCCCGTTCTACATGCGGATGGGTCTGTTAGAACCGTATTGTGGAACTCAGCCAACATCTACGACAAAGATAGGACCACGATTGTTGCAACGATTGCCCAGGGCCAGGATATCACAGAGCGCAAACAGATGGAGATGGAACTGAGAAAAGCACATGATGAGCTGGAGCTGAAGGTCCAGGAGAGGACCGCAGAGCTATTGAAGGCCAAAGATGCGGCTGAGGCCGCAGCAGAGGCCAAGGCCGCTTTCCTGGCAAACATGTCCCATGAGCTACGTACCCCCATGAATTACATCTTAGGCATGACCAGCCTTCTCCTAGAAGAGCCTTTGACTCCTGAGCTTAAAGAGTATGTCGAGACTATCAGGGGGGGCGGCGATGACATGATGGCCCTGATCAACGATCTCCTGGATTTCTCCAGCGCAGAAAAGGAGAAGATTGTCCTGGAGCATCAGCCACTAAGCCTTCGAGCCTTGATTGAAGAATCCCTGGAACTCATAGCGTCTCAGGCTGTTCAGAAGAGTCTGAACCTCGGCTACACCATCAATTACGGCACGCCAGAGGCGATCGTAGGGGATCATGGCAGGCTGCGGCAGGTTTTGGTCAGCATGCTCTCCAACGCCGTCAAATTTACTGATGTGGGGGACATTTCCGTATCTATCTCCTCAAAGCACATTGAGGGAAAAAAGTACCAGATCCTATTTATGGTCAAGGATACGGGCATGGGCATTCTCCCGGAGAAGATGAATGAACTCTTCTTGCCCTTCAGCCAGGTAGAGATGACCATTAGCCGTAAGCGTAATGGTGCTGGAATTGGCCTGGCCATAAGCAAAAGGCTCGTCAAACTTATGGGTGGAGAGATCTGGGCAACTTCTACCCCCGGAGAGGGTTCAACCTTCTACTTCACCATCGAGGCCGAGATCGCTCCAGGCAAGCTTACCAAGCCGGAGAGCTCATACAAACCCAATGAGAACCTTGCGGAACAGCACCCGCTACGTATCCTGGTGGCCGAGGATAACCCCTCGAACCAGAAAGTTCTGCGGGAGATGCTCAAACGGATGGGATATCGACCCGATGCTGTAGCGGACGGACGGGAAGTCCTCCAGGCCCTTGAAATCCGGCATTACGACCTGGTACTTATGGATGTCAAGATGCCAGAGATGAACGGCCTGGCGGCAGCGCGCCAGATACGCAAACTCTGGCCGGCTGAGGATCAGCCTCGTATCGTAGCCATCACTGCCTATGCCCTCGAAGGCGACAGAGAGAAGTGCCTCGAAGCTGGCATGGATGACTACATCGCCAAGCCCGTTATGAAGGAAGATCTGGCGACGCTATTGTGCAATATTACCCTGCCAAGAATGAAAATTGAGAAATAAAAGATGGTTGTCGCGTAGAGGGCTGAGTGGAGAGATGGCAGAAGTACATATAACCTGCACCATATCTCCTTGCTTTCCGCCATCTTCCAACCCCGTGCCATATTTTTATAAATACCATTCTGACCTCAAATAAAGGCCTTTGCGCTTCAGATTCTATATCAGAAATTTCGCCATGCTGAGCCATAATCGACCGATGACAGCAGGCAAGTCCAATCTATCCCCATAGTTTTCGGAATGACTTGTCAGCCTGATGAGTTGCCCATCCAGTATTATGGCCTATTTGCCCGCCATATAACTATGTGCAACAGGCAAGCCGATGGGACACCAATTGCTTGGCAAGTGCTTGCCGAAAGCTGCTTGGTGGAGAAGCCAATCACCACACATATTTTTGCATTTGCTCAATCAGGCTGCCAGGAGGCGTCAGATCTGACCGGGGTCCAGGAAAGCTGGTGCCATCTCGCAGGCGAATTCTCACACAACAAAGGAGGAGAGCAGCATCTCAGGAAAATGCCGGCCAAGGCCCGGACATTTGTGGCGGCCTTAGGCGGTTCCTGAGGCTGGATGAGCGCCTGGCCCTGACATCTTAAAGCACTGCTCCACCCAACTAGAAACTAGAGCATATCCCTGAGCAGATCCTTCCTGGAGCGAGGAGAGAGGTAGGCAGGAGCAATATCAAACACCGTCTTGGCTCCTGTGTTCCCCTCCAGGTTCAGCCGGTAGGCTGCCCTGGCATAGGCGAGGAGGATATTGGCCGTGAATGATGGGTTGCTATCCAGCTTAAGCCTGAACTCCATTACATGGCTCAGTCCGTCCTCAGTCCTGCCAGTGCGCATGACGAAGCCTCCGTGAGGCATCCTGGAGTGGTGCCTGTCCATCTCCTCCTGGGAGATGAAGGTCACCCTCGTATCGTAATCTGCAAAGTAGTATGGCATGTTCACTATATCCCTGCGGATCTGCTCAACATCAGCGCCCTCATCAGCCACCACAAAGCATTCCCTGGTGTGCTTCTCACGGGTGGTGAGATCAGGCTGTGATCCCGACCTCACCATCTGAATAGCATCATCTACGGGTATCGTATACTGCCTGCCATCCCTAACTCCTTTTACCCGGCGGATGGCATCGGAGTGTCCCTGGCTAATCCCTGGTCCCCAGAACGTGTAGCCAGAGCCCATAGGCAGCACTGATTCCTCTATGACGCGCATGAAAGAGAAGAGCCCGGGGTCCCAGCCCGTAGATATGACTGCAGTCTTCCCGGCACTGGTTGCTGCCCTATCCATTGCCATGTAGTAATCCGCAATCAGGGCGTGAGTATCATAGCTGTCCACAGTATTGAAGATCCCGGCCATGGCTGGACCCTGCTCGGGCAGGTCAGTCGCCGACCCTCCGCAGAGCACAGCTACATCTACCACATCAGCGTAATTCCTTGCATCGCTGACAAGATCGACCTTGAGAGAAGCGGTTTTTGGCTTTATGTTCTCTGGCTGCCTGCGAGTCAGTATGATCGCCGGCTCCATATCAGCATTCTGCAAGATGGCCTGCTCCACGGCCTTACCTATATTTCCATATCCCACAATAGCGACTCTGATCTTTCCCATGCTTTCAGCTTCCAGCGAGCTCTTTGATGCCATATTAGATAGCCATTTGGGAAAGGCTTCTTTCTGGAGAAAAATTTACCCAAGACACGAATGATTAGAGAAGTCTTGCTTTAGACTCGTTGAGTCAGCCTGCAGCCTTTTTTATAGAGAGCTTGGGATGGGCTAAGCGACTGGTCATATCTTGAGTATGGACTTATCTTTGCTGTCTGGAAGGAAGACCAAGACGACCTCGTGGTTCACTTTGTTATCCTGGACAG
>DATMZB010000004.1:0-2245 GCA_035560655.1 Methanotrichaceae archaeon
GGTTGAGATAGTTTATTGTTCCATCCTCAAACCCGACCTCGTCAGCCGCCAGGTAGTGGCACCCCGGGCACTTCACTGAGGCTACTGTGATTGTTCCTCCAGAAAACCAGGGACGCTTGAGCTTTGATAATGACGACCTGCGGGCCAGGAGACAGCCCACTCCGGTTGGGTAGCCAAAGATCTTGTAGAAGGAGATGGTGACGAAATCAGGATGCCACCTCCCCAGGTCCAGGCGGTTGGTGGGCACGAAGGCTGCGCTGTCTAAAAGGACGTCCCAGCCCTTATCCTGAGCCAGAGAGATCCATTCCAGAGGATGCTGTACCCCCGAGAAGTTGGATTGGGACGGATATGCAAATAGGTTGGGACTCCCAGTCCCTGACAGGTCCAGCTCGCTGCCTAACCTGTCCTCATTGATGCGCAGCTCTGGCAGCTCTGCAGGAAGATAAGCTACATCTGCGCCCTTTGACCTGGCAAACTCGCGGATGCCATTGACCGAGTTATGGTTATCAGTGGTCAGAAGATATCGGCTGCCCGGCTCAAAGGGATATGACTCACCCACGAGCTTGAGCGCTCCGGTTGCATTTGGCGTGAAGATCGCAGTATATTCATCAGCCGATGCCCCAAAGAACTGAAGCACGCTTGCACGAGCCTGGTTGGCCAGGCGGGTCATGGCAAGAGATGTGGGGTTCTCAGAGTGGGGGTTTCCAAAGACCTGGCTTTCCAATAGCTCCATGTGCTTTCGTAGCTGGCTCTCTGCATACAGTCCTCCTCCAGTGTAGTCCAGATAGACATGATCCTGATGATCCAGCCGTGCATACTCTCTGGCGCGGAGATGGTCGAGCATTAAAGTGGTGGCATAGGCCGGGTAAGCCTGAATAAATGACCTTAGGGCAGAGTCAATATCCGCTAGATTGTCATTATTTCCGATCATATTTGGGTATATCTCAGATGCGCTCACAGATAATCACCTGAAGAAGATGCTCATCCCTGGGAAGACCAGGTCAGAAGATAGCGATATTTTTCAGAGTTTATCTCATTTTTTTAGCCTTTTTCTCTGGCAATGAGATATCATCGCAGGCACACAGCTGAGGCTTGATGCTGCTGTATGTAGAAGCATACAGTGAAAGATAAATAAGCCTGTCAAAGGAAAAGGTTTTCGAACATTAATTAAGGAAGGATTATTCAGATATCAAGTAGGGAGCTTAGCCCTCATACTGCTGCCGATTTCCCAAATTCTTATCTATGGCAATAACCATATTATTACTGATGAGATGAGCTGGCGGATTTGCTCCAGATGCGGGTCTGGAACTCCTGACGGGGCTGCCAAAGGTCTATAAGTGCTTCCTGGAACGCAAAAGGATTGCATGCTTAATGGCTAAAACAACTGAACGACTTGAGATAATTTCAGGCATCGATCGAATGCTGATGAGACATTTATTGATAGGTTAGAGGAGTTATGAAGCAACTGATACTGTACGAAGTAAACTATACTCCAAGAGGACGGTTTGCCTACAAAAGGGTGCTTATAGCGGCTGAATCTCTTGGTGAAGCATCAGCCCTGGCAAAGGGAGCTGTTGAAAGAGCACTGGAAGGCAAAGAGGTGACAATAAAGGGTCTGGAAGATATAGGCCCTGTATTCACGAGCTAGCTCTTCAGGTAGCGCTCTATCCTGTCCAGCCCCTCGGCGATCTTCTCTATTGAGTTGGCATAAGAGAACCTGAGATAGCCTTCGCCGTTTGACCCGAAGTCTATCCCAGGAGTCACTCCCACATGGGCCTTCTCAAGGATATCGAAGGCCAGCTTATATGAGTCACTAGAGATATGCCTGGCATTGGCAAAGACATAGAAGGCCCCGGTGGGCTCGACTGTGATTCCAAAGCCCAGCTCCTTCAAGCGCCTGATGATAAATTTTCTTCTTTCATTGTATATCTTCTTCATGCGTGCCACGTCATCAGCCGTATCCCTGAGGGCAGCAATGCCTGCTGCCTGTGCCAGGGAGCTGGCGCAGATGAAGAAGTTCTGCTGCATCTTCTGCACGGGCCTGATGAACTCCTCAGGGGCTATCAGGTAGCCAAGCCTCAGACCAGTCATGGCATAGAGCTTGGAGAAGCCGTTTAGGACGAAGGCCCGGTCCGTATACTCCAGTATGGAATGCTCTTGGCCCTCATAGACCAGTCCGTGATAGATCTCGTCGGAGACGACCACTGGGTCCAGGGAAGCCAGCCTCTCCAGCCTGGCGGCTTCC
>DATMZB010000005.1:0-3668 GCA_035560655.1 Methanotrichaceae archaeon
AGCCTGCAAGGCGACCCCAGCACCTTTTGGGCCCCAGTCCATTTGGGCACCTCCTGGCTGCCTGTCTGAGCCAGTGCAAAAGTATGTGTAGTGAGCGGCATTCCAGCCCGCAGGCGTCTCCATCAAACAGCTCCCGGCAAGCGCTCGCTTAGATACATGGATGTCCCCCGCAGACGCGCTTTAGGGAGTACGGCCTTGAGAGGCCCAGGGCATAGAGCACCACCCAAAAAGATATGGCGGTTCTTCTCAGACATAAGCTCTTGATCTGAATGCTGAGATAGTGCCTCCTTGAACGCGCCTTAAAGCCACGGCCTTGAGTGGCAGCTTAGTCCGCCACTACCTCGCCCAAGAGAAGATTATCAGCCACCAAAGTTATGCATTAAATTCCGCTCAATGTGCAGTACTTGAACTTAACTCTCCCAATTATCCTTTCCATGACGCAACCTAGATAGGACCTTCATGACATTTACATTATGAATGGAAGAACCCGGCGAAGAGGTCATACTTGCAGGCACAATCATCCGCGGCCCTGAGATGGAGCCATTTGACGGATACCTGTGTATGAGAAATGGCATCATAACCGAGATAGGTTCCGGCCAAGTCGAATCAGACTTAGAGGGCATAATCTGCCCTCGATTCGTCAATGCCCACACCCATCTTGGTGACTCCGTGATCAAGGACCCGCCCTACATGCCCCTTTCCGAGCTTGTGGGTCCGGGCGGCCTGAAGCACCGCATTCTGGCTTCGACTCCAATGTCTGTCATAATCGAGGGCATGAGGCGGTCGATGCAAGAGATGGTATCCACCGGTACCTATGCCTTTGCAGACTTTCGCGAGAGCGGACCTGGCGGCGTGGACCTGCTCCTGGAGGCACTGCAGGGCATAAACCTGGTTCCGAGGATACTTGGCAGGCCTGATAAGGGCTGCTTTGGCATCCATCCCGGATGCTGGGGCCTGGGCATCAGCAGCACCAGAGATTTTGATCCAGGCGCCGTATTAGAGATGGCCGCACGGGCCAGGTCCGAGGGCCGGGCAGTGGCCTTGCATGCCGGAGAGGCCGGGACTGATGACATCCGTGATGCCCTTGACCTGGAGCCGAAGTTTCTGGTGCACATGTGCCGTGCCTCAAAAGAGGATTTGAGGGTGGTGGCAAGGTCAGGGACGCCTGTTGTGATCTGTCCCAGGTCCAACCTCATCACAGGCGCAGGCCTGCCCGACCTGAGGGCGATGGTTGATCTCGGAATTACCGTAGCTGTAGGAACCGATAACATCATGCTCAATTCGCCTGATATATTCAGGGAGATGGGGCTCATCTCCAAGGCACTGCTGCACGACGATAGACAGGTATTTAAGATGTGCACTATAAATGGTGCGCGAGTGCTGGAGATAGATGGAAGATCTGGCTCCATTGAGGCTGGTAAGGAGGGTAAACTGATGGTTATAGATGATAAGTCCAACAATATGTGGGGATCTGCAGGCCCACTGGCCAGCTTAGTCAGGAGAGCCGGGCGGTCTGATATCAAGGCAATATTCTAGGTGTTTTATTATGTTTGAGAAGATACTAGTAGCTACAGACGGGTCAAAGCACAGCGAAAAGGCAGCAAGGGTCGGCATAGAGGTGGCTAGGCTGTCTGGAGGCAAGATCACGGCCATTTACGTGGCAGACACGAGCAAGATGAGCCACCTTCCAGACGACATGCTCCTCTTCTCCATAAGAGACCTGCTCATGAAAGAGGGAAATGAGGCCACTGCAGAGGTTGAGGCCATCTCCAGGGACGCCGGAGTGCCCGTAGACAAGTTTGTGGCAGAGGGAAGCCCTGCAGATGAGATCCTGGACTATGCCAAGAAGAACGGCATGGACCTGATAATCATAGGAAGCGTCGGCCGCACCGGCCTTGACAAGTTCCTTCTGGGAAGCGTGGCAGAGAAGGTAGTTCGGAACTCATCAGTGCCAGTCTTTACAGTTCCGGGGAGCGCAACTTGAGCCCAATTCTGGTCAAAGATGCCATGGTCAGGGATGTGGCCTATGTCAACATCCCGGGCAATAGGGACGAGGTCTTGAAGACACTGCAAAAGAGGCGGGTCTCGGGCGTGCCAGTGGTCAAGAAAGGAGCAGTTGTGGGAATGATCACCAGGTCGGACCTCCTCAGGAACAGGGAGGAAGACCAGATAGCCATGCTCATGACCAGGGACCCCATAGTGGTCGGACCACAGGACTCCATAATAGATGCAGCAAAGCTTCTGGTGGATAACGACATAAGGCGTCTCCCCGTGGTGGAAGGCCAAAAGCTCGCTGGCATGATCACAGTGGCAGACCTGGTCAGGGTGGCGTCAGAGCTGGACATCACCACTGCCATTGACGGCTTCTTCCAGAGGAAGGTGCTGGCTCTGTGGGGCGAGACTCCCCTGCCAGTAGCCGGCGCCGTGATGGAGCTGGCCCAGGCCAATGCCTGCCCGGTACTGGACTCAGCCACAAGGCTTGTTGGCATGATATCCGATCGCGACCTGATCAACGCCAGCACCATAGAGGACTCTGTGGGCAGGACTGACATGTCCGATGCCAGGGAGGAAGACGGCTGGATGTGGGACAGCATCATGAACACTGTGAGCAGGTACTATGCAGTATCACGCATTGAGCTTAAAAACATCAAGGTCGCAGAGGCCATGGTCCCGGCAATAACCGCCATCAAAAGCAGCACTGTTAGCGAGTGCGCAGCAACCATGCGCAAAAAAGATATAGATCAGCTCCCGGTGGTGACGTCAGGCCAGAAGCTGATGGGCCTGCTTCATGATAGCGATATAGTCAGGGCGCTCATAGCACACTGCGCCTGACCTCTCATTTTAGGACTCGGCCCTGGCACCAGTGGAGATACCTATGGTGCCAAAGCTGTTTCCATCAGATATGTCCGAGTAATCATCGTAGTATGGAACGGGCGGATAATAGCCTGTGGGCTGTGCAACCACCTGATTTGAGACATCCACCATCACTGCATTGCTTGGAACGCCGTCAACTGTGAATATTGTCACATGCCTGCCAGGGACATCGGCATAGAACCATATGTACTGGTAGCCTGGTGAGGCATATTCAAAGCTGGTGGCCTGAGTCATCCCTGATGGATATATCTCATAAGCGGTTATCTGGCCCTCAGTGGGCACATACATCAGCTCCTGAACCCATCCGCCCAGGGGAATCTGTGCATACCAGGTCCAGCCCTGAGATGAGAGCATCCAGAAGGCGGGCGAGATTCCCTGGAAGGCAGATGTAAACTGGGACCAGGGCATGTAAGTTCCGCCGTAGTAGTAGGATGACTGGCTGGCAGTGCTCATGGCATAAGGCTGAAGAGCTGCCTGCTGTGCTGGAGGGGGAGCCTGTGCGGAGTAAGCCGCGGTTGCTTCTAAAGGAGGCCGCTGGGATTGACTGTAAAGGGGCGATCCATACTGAGCTGCGGCCTGCGATCCGGGCGGGATGTATCCTGGTTGGGGTTGAGGTGCGCCCGCGCTGCTAAGTGCTGATGCAGGCTGCTGCGATCCGCCAATTGCCGCCAGCGCAGGGCTGAATAATATGCTCAGGATAATCAGGGCTGCAAATATTCGATAATTCATAGAAAACATCTCAACTTAATTTTGGATCTCCCGAATATTTAACTATTGTGCCGGGGCAATAGCGG
>DATMZB010000006.1:0-2896 GCA_035560655.1 Methanotrichaceae archaeon
CTGCTATCCAGTCCAGTACATAATCGATATCAGCCATCTTTCGAGTCTGCATCGACATTGCCACCGCCAGGACGGGACGATCGCGTATGACTTTGGCAATCTTCTCAGTGCCAGGTCCAAGTCCCGGGTCGAGCCTTCTGAGGATATAGAGCCTTATGTCTGCGGAGACGAACTCCCCATCCACGAGGTGACCAAACTCGATGCAGGCCCGGCCGCAGTCCTGCCTCATCCTAAACTCTGCTGTGTGGCTTGTGAACCGCTGCCTGTCATAGAGCTTGCGCTCCTCAAAGGCCGGCCGGAGGTCCTCCTCAAGAACGGCCTGCGCCAGATCTTCCAGCTCTCTTTGAGCATCTCCTGAATATTCCTTGCATCCTGCAATCCTGAAGATCTTCAGGTGCGGCAGGGATATCTTCCTGGCATGGCAGTACTCGCTTGGGTCCACGACTGTGAAGTCGCCGGGCACTGAGAAAGAAGACCTGGAGTAATGATCGCAGGTGCTGCACTTCATCCTTATCAGGGCCTCTCTGTCCAGAAATCCGGCCAGGCCCTCGAGGATGTCGAGCATATCCTCAGCCCGGTATCTGGTGCCGTCCTGCAGCTCGCGCCGGGCATCTTTCACAGCTAATAGCAATTCGTTATCATCCATACTGGTTCTATCCTTTTTCGAACCATGGTAATTACACACCTATCATTTAAATGCATTGGGAACGGATCCAAACGGGCCAGGGGAATTGCTGCCGGCAAAAGTAGCTTTGGGGACAGAGCGAAATGCTATCCGGCTACATGCAGACAGGCACTCGTGGGCTCCCTCTAGGTTGGTGGTGAGAGGTTTATTCCAGGACTTATAGGGATATGCAGATCTCGGTGTGCACATCCATCCTTATCGAGCCAAAAGATATGCCAGGAGGATCACCAAAAAATTAATCTTCCCTCGATCAATTGATTTCATAAAGAGAGATCCTGATAGAACGGTTGAAACGAGGGATCTTGACATGGTATGATATGGCGCCCAGTGAGGATATCCTCAAAAGATTTCTTGAGGTTTCCAAGTACATGGACGAGCTTAATGCCTGCACCTCAAAAGACCCTGCCCAAGCCCCAAATACAAAAAGAAGGATATTGGAGTGAAGATGCCAGAAGACAATGCGACCCCTACCGACCTACCCCTCAGGCAGCGTGCCGAGGAGGCGATGAAGGAGAAGGGTCGCTCAGGTAAATTTTCTGACGCGGATGTGAGGGCGCTCTGCCACGAGCTGGAGGTTCACCAGGAAGAGCTGAAGATGCAAAACGATGAGCTTTTGCAGGTGCAGGCGAAGCTGGCGGCATCCGAGAAGAAGTACAGGGACCTCTATGATTTCGCCCCTATCGGCTATCTCACCCTGGATGACTCGGGGAAGGTCCTGGAGACAAACCTCGTTGCTGCCTCTCTTCTTGGGACGGAGAGGAAATACCTGGTGGACAACCGGTTCCAGGCATACCTCGCCCAGGATTGCCTCCAAGGGTTCGATGCCTTCCGCCGACGTGTGATAGAATCGGATGCTAAGCAGACCGCCGAGTTCCAGCTGATGGGCAACGAAAAGGACGGTAAAGATCCCCTCTGGATTCTGGTCGAGGCCCAGGCCGCTAGTGATGGCGTTGACCTTGGGTTCCGAATGGCAGTTATAGGTATCACCGAACATAAGAGGCTGGAGGGAGACCTGCGCAAGTCGAAGGATGAGCTGGCGCAGAAGGTCCAGCAGAGAACCGAGGAGCTGGCTGTAACTAACGAGGAGCTTTTGGCTGAGCTGGAGCAGCGCCGAAAGCTTGAGGTTGCGCTTATAAAGACCAAGGAAGCAGCTCAGGCAGCATCCGAGGCCAAGGCAGCCTTTCTGGCCAATATGAGCCATGAACTCAGGACCCCTATGAACGCCGTCCTCGGCATGACCGGCCTCCTCCTGGATGAGCCCATTACTCCCGAACAAAAGGAGTACGTTGAGGCCATCAGGAAGGGCGGCGACGCCCTCCTGGACCTGATTAACGATATTCTGGACATCTCCCGGATGGGAAAGGAAAAGATAGAGCTGTATCATCAGCCCTTCAGCCTTAGGTACTGCATAGAGGAGGCCCTGGACCTGGTGTCCTCCCAAGCCAGTCAGAAGGGCTTAAACCTGGCATATACCATTAACTACGGCACCCCAGATACTATCGTCGGCGATCATGGCAGGCTCAGACAGGTCCTGGTAAAGCTGCTTTCCAACGCCATCAAGTTCACAGATGCTGGAGACGTGTCCGTATCTGTCTCTTCAAAGCTCCTGGGTCAAAATAAGCATCATGTCCTCTTTGCAATCAAGGATACCGGCATTGGCATACCTCAAGACAAAATGGACCGACTTTTCCAGCCATTCTGCCAGGTTGAGTATAACCTGAGCCTCAAGCGTGACGGCGCTGGCCTTGGCCTCGCCATATGTAAAAAGCTGGTGGAGCTCATGGGAGGAAAGATCTGGGCAGATTCATCCCCTGGGGAGGGAGCCATCTTTCGCTTCACCATCGAGGCAGAAGCCCTTCCAGGAAGGGTCCTGGATCTTGGAAATGCCGATAAAACCGCCTTCGGCAACCTGACAGAGCAAAAGCCCCTGAGCATCCTTGTGGCAGAGGATAATCCCTCCAACCAGAAGGTCCTGGTGGAGATGCTAAAGATTATGGGTTACAGAGCAGATGCCGTTGCAGACGGCTATGAAGTAATTGAGTCCCTGGAACGCAGGCCTTACGATCTTATCTTCATGGACGTGAAGATGCCTGAGATGGATGGGCTAAAGGCTACCCAGGAGATACGTCGGCGCTGGCCTACCTATGGTCCTAAGATCGTAGCAATTACTGCTCAGGCCCTGGCGGAAGACAGGGAGAAGTGTGTCGAAGC
>DATMZB010000007.1:0-2849 GCA_035560655.1 Methanotrichaceae archaeon
CTACGAGCAGGCCAAGAGGAAGCAGGTAAATCTGGATAATGTGCTGATGATCGGCCTCAACTGCGGAGGATCCATGACCCCTGCCATGATGAGGCGCATAATGTCTGAAGTCTTCCAGGTAGATCCCTACTCAGTGGAAAAAGCATCGATGTACAAGGGATGTTTTCATATCAGCTGTGATGGTCAGCATAAGGACATCCCCATCAATGAACTTGAAGAGCGCGGTTATGGCCGGAGAAGCAACTGCAGACGCTGCAAGATGAAGATCCCAAGGCATGCAGATCTTGCATGCGGGCAGTGGGGTGTGAGGAAAGATTTGGTAGGTAGGGCAACCTTTGTCGAAGTGTGCAGTGGACGTGGAGCTGAGCTGATCGACAGGGCTCTGGATGCTGGAGCTATAGGTATGGATCTACCTGATGCTTTGTGCATTAAAGCTCGTAAGAGGAGAGAGGAAGCGATATTGAACCTTGCCGATGAGTGGCGTGAGAGGGATTTTTTGCCCTTGGGCGGCAGCAGAGAGCGCCTGAAAGTGATGATCGAAGAGACCTCCCGATGCATAAAGTGTTACACATGTGTGGAGGTATGTCCTGCCCTTTTCAACACCATCAAGCCATATATCACCGCGCTTCCCGGAAAGGTCCCACCAGAGTTTGGGTTCCACCTGCTGCGCTACTCTCACGTAGCTGATTCATGCATAAACTGCGGCCAGTGCGAAGAACTGTGTCCCATGGACATTCCAAATGCAAGGCTTATGCATGCTATCCAATCCGATCTTGAAGAGCTATATGGCTACCACGCAGGCGAAGACATGTCACGGCCTGTGATGGCAAATCTTTTATCGTATGTGTTTAGCTCACCTTAATCAGCATCAGCAAGCCCATTTCGTGATATCTGGTGTGGCCCCTTCCAAAGAGCCAACTTGGGCGGCTGATGTTGTTTTCCTCTCTCGAGCAGGTTGTTCATCAGTGTGCCTTCATCGACTAAAACCGATATCAAGCGAGCTATTTGGATGAGCTAAACACATACCTTTTATCAAATGCGCTGCAGCCTGCTGCGTAGAACGTATCCTTTAAACCTCAGAGAACCGATAAAGAGCCAAGCCAGAAGTTATGGGTTAGGTCATCTTTTTGATAAGCCCTCAGTGGCACGTCTATCGGATATTGATACTACCTTACTGATAATCTATAGGATAATATAGTACTAATTGTATTCAGATCCCTAGCGATATTCTTTCCACAGCCTTGTGCCATGCGAATAGAGGATTAATGATGTCCGTTACATTGAATTTTCGCGATACGTTGCTAGGTGTGCTGCCATGGCGTCCGATCTTTCCATGAGAGCAAGCAGTGGCGATAATTTGTTATGAATACCGGCTTATATGCCGGCCAGAATCATATTTGGCCATAACTGCTTGTCATCTGATGCCCGACAGCATTGACATTCCACCTAGGTCTCCTGTATTTCCGGCACATAGGCTTCACCGAAGGACAGGTAGATAAGGACAGGCATGACATTCCACTCTTATCTCCTGGCTTGCAAAAGTAGGGACATTCATATCCTTTGATAACCCGGCAATCCTCTGTCTTCACGACTCCAAGAGGGCAGGGACCCTCGCAAAAGCCACAATATATTCCTTCATTCATGCGACTTAGATTTCGACTCCTTGCCGTAGCTATTATAAATATGCTACTGTCCGGGGCTGATTGTAGCAGAGAATAGTTATCCTTGTACCTCTAAAAGGTCTTTTGCAGGATGTCTTAACTACGGACTGAGGATAGCCTCCAAGGTTAAGGCGCTGGAGGCTGTGCAAGGTCTGGTAAAGGGAAGCTTTGGTGAATGGGGATAGTGCTGGATGGCAGAGTACAGCCGAGATTTTGAGGGCTTGAGAGGGGTTGATGCCAGTGAGATACTGGCTAAGGTAAAGACGGGAGAGTCACCATTAAGGATGATCTCGATATGATTGAAGAGCTTTGCCACTGGCTTGAAATGGCCTGAAGGGGGATTCTATGGATTGGCTGTTCTTCGCCCTGCTCAGTACTGCCTCTTTTGCCATGGCAGTTATAGCAGATAAATACCTACTCGGTTACATAAAAAGCGTCAGCGCATACCTTGTGGCTCTAATCATATTTCAGCAAATATTCGTAATTGCCGTGATTGCATTCGTGGGAACGAATTTCATCTACCCCATATCTATCTTAGAGATGCTTACTGGGGCCGCCCAGGCTGCGAGCTACATATCATACCTCCGTGCACTGAAAGTCGAGGAGGCATCAAGAGTCACATCACTGATCTTCGTATATCCGCTCTTCGTCTTTGTTGGAGCTGCGGTCTTCCTCGGGGAAGTCCTGACTCTCAAAGACTACGTAGGCGGCACGATCCTGGTGATCAGCGCATTTCTAGTTTCCTATAGGATGTCAAATCTAAGGCAGCCAACCATCTCCCCTGCATTGAAGCATATATTATTTTTCTGGATATTCTCCGTTTTCTATGCACTGGAGATCAAGTACCTTCTATCGTTTGTGAACGAGTGGCATCTTTTCATATGGTCCTCCATTGGAGCATTGTTTGCGGTCGTCCCATTGCTTGCAGATAGGGAGATTCTAGACGATACATACAAGATTTTCGTCAGCGATTATCATTTGAGAGGAGCAATGCTGCTGGAAGAGATATTTGATTTTCTTGGGCGGCTTGCTTCTTTATTCGCCTTTGCCTTGGGGCCAGTGGCTCTCGTCTCAGCCATAGGCGCCATGCAGCCCTCTATGACATTGATTTGCATTTTGGCTTTAAGTCGCTTTGTGCCGGGGGTGATCAATGAAGAGCTAGATAGAAAATCGCTCACTTTGAAGTTC
>DATMZB010000008.1:0-2915 GCA_035560655.1 Methanotrichaceae archaeon
GGTGATAACGTATGATAGAGAAGCGATTATTTGGGGCAATTGTTGCAGTCCTCATCCTGACTGTCCCGGCAGGCCTTTGCCAGGAGCCAAAAGAGCTCACTGTCTTTGCTGCGGCGTCTCTGACAGGAGCCTTTGGCGAGATTGGAGAGATGTATGAGAACGGGACAGGCATTCATGTCACGTTCAACTTCGATGGCTCCCAGGCACTTGCAACACAGATGACTAACGGAGCATATGCCGATGTCTTTGCATCAGCCAACAACAAGCAGATGAATGTCGTGAAGAAGGCCGGCCTGATGAATACGAGCAGCATCGCCACCTTCACCAGGAACACGCCTGCTCTGGTAGTCCCTGTGGCCAATCCAGGCGGGATAAAGGGCATATCAGACCTGAACAGGTCCGGGCTGAAGATCGTCATAGGGACTGATGATGTGCCTATAGGCGACTATACCAGGCAGATACTGGACAAGCTTGAGAACGATACTGACTATGGCTACTGGTACAAGATAGGCTTCTACAACAACGTGGTCTCCAGGGAGACCAATGTAAACTACATCGTATCCAAGGTGGCGCTGGGAGAGGCAGATGCGGGCATCGCCTATAAGTCAGATGTCACTCCAGCCATGGCCGAAAAGATCACCAAGATTGAGATCCCTGCAAAGTACAATGTCATAGCGGAATACCCCATGGGCGCTCTGAACCAGACAAAATATCCTGCCCAGGCAGAGGGGTTCATGCGCCTTGTGAGGTCTGATGAGGGCAGGGCCGTACTGGAGAAGTACGGATTTGATCCAGTCGCAAGCACAACCACTACGTCATTGGCGGCAGCTACAAGTACCAGGGCCGCAGCTTGAGCTGGCAGACTGGAATGAGGTGGAGCCGGGGGCGCTCTTTGCGCTCTCTGGCTCATTGATCTTCATGTATCGCAGATGAGCTCAGCACAGGGTAGTTATGGCATCGGACCAGGCAAAAGCAGGCTATTTCGAAGGGCTTCCAGTTCAGGATGAGGGGTACTCCGGCATTCTATCCAGAGCTAAGGATCTGTCCCTGAAGGCGGTCATTGGCACGGTCCTGATCCTGGCAGGAGCATTCATAGCTCTGCCGGTGGCATCGCTCTTCATCAAGAGCCCTCTGGATGTGACATTGCGGTCTATGCAAGACCCTGTGGTGATTGACGCCATCAGGCTCAGCCTTACCACATCGACCATGACCGCCCTGACTGTGGTCATAATGGGAACGCCCGTAGCCTATGTCAATGCCAGGTTTCACTATCACGGCAAGGAGATTCTTGACTCTCTGATCGACCTGCCTGTGATCATGCCTCCGGCAGTGGCGGGCATTGCCCTTCTGATGGCTTTTGGCAGGATGGGCATTCTAGGGCATTACCTGAATGCCATGGGCATAACAATCGCATTCACGACAGTGGCAGTGATCATTGCTCAGGTATTTGTTTCCTCCCCCTTATACATCCGCCAGGCGAGGACCAGCTTCGAGGGGATCGCCCCTGAGTATGAGAACGCGGCACGGACTTTGGGCGCATCCAGGGTCTACACATTCTTCCACGTGATACTGCCAATGGCCTTAAACGGCCTGATCTCAGGAGCCATAATGGCCTTTGCAAGGTCGCTTGGAGAGTTTGGAGCAACCATAATGTTTGCAGGAAACTTTCAGGGAAGGACGCAGACGATGCCCCTGGCCATATACACGGCCATGCAGGGAGACCTCGATGTCTCATTGTGTATCTCCATAATCCTGGTGGCGATATCTTTCGTGGTCATTGTCGTGGTCAAGGTTCTCACCAGGAGGGTGCATAAAAATGCTGGAAGTTGATGCCGGAAAGAGGCTCAGGGACTTCATGCTTCAGGTGAAGCTGGATGTCGCCGACGGGGAGATACTCATGCTGGTGGGCGATAACGGCTGCGGAAAGACCACAGTCCTCAACCTGGTTGCGGGGCTCATGAGCCCGGACTCCGGGAGGATCGTCCAGGCCGGGAGGAATCTCTTCGATTCAGAGCTGAATGTGAATGTCCCGCCCGAGGCCAGGAACATTGGATATGTCTTCCAGAGCTATGCCCTGTTTCCTCACCTGAGCGTCTACGAGAACGTGGCCTTTGGGCTGAGGGCTCGAAAGCTGCCTAAAAGCGAGGTCGATCTCCTGGTGAAAGATCAGCTTGAGTCAGCGGGGCTGTGGGAGATCAGGAAAGCCAAGGCCCTGAGGATATCTGGTGGACAGAAGCAGAGGGTGGCACTGGCAAGGGCGCTTATAATCGAGCCAGACATTCTTTTGCTGGACGAGCCTCTGTCTGCATTGGATGTCAGGCGGCAGGCCGCAATGAGGAGAGAGCTTCGAGAGACCATACACCAGTATGGTGTTCCTGCAATCATAGTCACCCACGACCTCAGGGACGTGGCCTGCATCGGAGACAGAGCATGCCTTTTAGTGGATGGAAAGATCGCCTTATCTGGGCTGGCTGAAGATGTCCTGGAGTGGGGCAGGGCAGCGTTTGCATGAGGTCATGATATGGCTGAAGACGGCATGTTGATCGAATCCAGGAGGCGCTTTAGAGCCGCGCTGGAGTCCAGGGACGCTGAGGGCGGCGGGCGCATCAACCTGGATGATGAGATGGTGGTGAGCAGACCGCTGAGCCATAATGAGGCCATTGGAAATACTGGAAGAGATGACTTTCCCCTTCTCAGGGGAAAGGAGGTGCTCATGCAGGCCACTTACAGGGGGTGCACCGGGCAGGCGTTCACTTCAGCGTCTGGTGGGTTTCGGGGCCGCCTGGGTGAAGTCCTGGAGATGCCTCTGGCAGGAAGCTTTGAGCGCGCTGTGCTGGTCTCTTCAATGAATGCCGTCCTGGGATATCTCGGGCTGGTCAACGGCACCGTTCATTGCAGGGATGATGGGCCAAAGA
>DATMZB010000009.1:0-5302 GCA_035560655.1 Methanotrichaceae archaeon
GGTGCATCGGATGGAGGCAGCGGCAGTGGAGGCGGAAGCGGATCATCTTCGTCGGGCGGCGGATCCGACGCATCTGATGGTGGCAGCAGTGGCGGAACTGGGCCCGCAGATGGTGTCTCATCTCAGCCAGGCGGCAGTGGCGCCGGCACGTTAGGCGGCGCCAGCGCCAATGAAATCGTCCTGCCGTGCTGCGGCGAGACGATATCATCTGATGGCAGAATGGCCGGCACGTCTATGGTATATCAAACGCCTGACCAAAATGCAGGCGCCTCAGCGAGCAAGCATTCATTCTGGATAGTTACTGTAGACGGAAAACGCACACAGATCGATCTTGAATCTCTCTCAAGAGCAAAGGTTGCTTTTACCCCTGATTGCAGCGGCTATGGCACGCTGTATGAGCAGAGGCCAAACATGCCTGGATGGGTCGTATATGATTTGGGTTACCTGACCCGCGGCCAGACATCACAGCTCAGCTTCCTCTCAGGCTCATCCGGAACTTATACCTGGTATATCAGCATCTGCAATTCCTGGAGCAGGCCCTTGAAGTTCAATGTGTTGTGATAAAATCGCAGACTGTCCGTGTTACAGCCTTGATGCTGCATGCGCCGAGTATGTTTAGAGCGCAGAGTAAATATTCTCTTGCTGAGCATGACATTGCCACCAGTTCACGGGCATGGGACCTGCCAATACCCAATAAACGAGAGAAAGAACGACCTGTATGAGATCATCCACACGACTGACAGCCCAGCGCATCCCCTTCCTCGCCTAGATACAGCACCTGCCCCCGGCTTCCATATCTGTATACAGTAACTCCCTTGCATCCAAGATCGTAGGCCAGGTTGTAAACCTTGAGCACATCGCTCACGGAGGCATCGTGAGGCAAATTGACAGTCTTGGATACTCCGTTGTCAGTATGCTTCTGGAATGCAGCCTGGACCCTGACGTGCTGCTCTGGCGCTACGTCCAGGGCTGTAACAAATATCTCTTTTAGGTCCTGTGGAATTCCCGGAATATTCTTGGTCGAACCCTTTCTGGCGATCTGTGCCCTGATCTCCTGGGTATATATTCCCCTGGACCTGGCAGCCTTCTCGAAGAGAGGAGAAACCTCCAGGAGCTTTGCCCCTTCCAGGACATGGCGCACGAATGATATGGCGAATAGGGGTTCTACCCCGCTGCTGGTCCCGGCGATAATGCTTATGGTCCCGGTGGGAGCAATGGTCGTGACTGTGGCATTGCGCATGGCATCCCATCCCTTTAAGTTGCTCTCCTCGAATAGAGGGAAAGACCCACGAGCAGACCCCAGGCGGGCAGACTCCTCTCTGGCAAGCCTGGTTATGGTGGACATTACCTCTTCAGCGGTCCTCGCTGCCCCTTCTGATGCATAGGAGATGCCCATCTCTATGAGCATCTCTGCAAATCCCATGACCCCCAGGCCGATCTTCCTTGTCCTCAATGTGGCCTCCTCTATCTGCCTCAGTGGAAACCTGTTCATCTCCAGGACGTCATCCAGGAATCTGATTCCAAGCCTGACCAGATCGCCCAGCCGATCCCAGTCTATCTCGCCTCTCTCTACGAGCCTCGAGAGGTTGATGGACCCCAGGTTGCATGACTCGTAGGGCAAAAGCGGCTGCTCTCCACAGGGATTGGTGGCCTCTATGGTTCCAGGAACGGGGCTTGCTGCATTGATCCTGTCTATGAATATGATCCCCGGATCGCCACCACGCCAGGCCGATGTAGCCATGAGGCTCATGAGGTCTGCAGCCTTCAGGCTTCCAGCGGCCTGGTCATTTCTGGGGTTTATGAGAGTGAGGTCTCCTCCTGATCTGGCCAGTCTCATGAACTCGTCAGTGGCTGCCACCGATATGTTGAAGTTCTCGAGGAATCCGGGCTTCTCTTTAGCGCCCACGAACTCAAGTATGTCCGGATGGTCCACCCTAAGAACGCCCATGTTGGCGCCCCGGCGGCGTCCGCCCTGCTTGATCACCTCAGTGGCTACATCAAAGACCCTCATGAAGGAGGTCGGCCCGCTGGCGACTCCTCCTGTAGCCCTGACCACGTCGTCTTTAGGCCTCAGCCTTGAGAACGAGAAGCCTGTGCCCCCGCCGCTCTGATGGATCATGGCCATGTACTTCAGAGCATCGAATATTCCCTCTATGGAGTCTTCAACAGGCAGCACAAAGCAGGCCGAGAGCTGGCCTAAGGGGAGTCCTGCGTTCATCAGCGTCGGAGAGTTGGGCAGGAAGAGCAGGTCTCTCATCGCCCTGCCAAACTCCCGGCAGCATGTTCCGACATCTCCGCCGAACCTGCCCTCTGCCCTGGAGACGTGCGCTGCCACACGGGCAAACATCTGGCCTGGCGTCTCAGACACAGACCCGTGCTCGTCACGCCTGAGGTACCTCTTCTGGAGAACCTCCACTGCATTTACGCTCAGCTTCAGGTCATCGGATACGCCGAGGTAGTGCTTGGCTTCCCGGATCTCGCTTCTCTTTTGGCGGTAGAGAATGTAGGCTTTGGCCACGTCGGCATATCCTGCATCTATCAGCACCTCTTCGACTATGTTTTGTACATCTTCAACACCAGGAACTGACGATCCGAACCTGTCCCTGACCACGCCTTCCACTCTGGACGCCAGCTCGGAAGGAGTCCTGGAGTCGGCAATGCCAACAGCAGAGAATGCCTTCTGGATGGCTGAAGCTATTCTGGACTGATCAAAATCCAATATTCTGCCGTCTCGCTTTCGCACAGTTCCAGCCACTGAGACTCCCAAGAGGATATATGCACAATCAATATAAACCTACATGCCAGAGTATCAAGAGTTCGTCTAGGGGTTTAATATGAAGCTAGCAATATCCGGAAAAGGTGGCGTTGGCAAGACCACCCTGGCTGGCACCTTGGCCAGATTGTTTGCACGTGATGGCTACAACGTCCTGGCCGTGGACGTCGATCCCAGCATGAACCTGGGCTCGGCTCTGGGGATAAAGCAGATACCTAAGCCGGTCACTGAGCACAAGGACCTGGTCACTGAGCGCGCCGGGATGCCCATGGGCATGTTCAGGATGAACCCCAAGGTCGATGATGTGGTCCAGATGTGCGGCTGCACCGGGCCTGACAACGTCAAGCTGGTTGTCATGGGAACTGTGGACACCGGCGGCTCAGGTTGCATGTGCCCTGCCAATGCATTCGCCAAGGCACTGATAAGGCACGTCATAACCAGGGAGAAGGACCTGGTGATACTGGACATGGAAGCAGGAATTGAGCACCTGGGAAGGGCCACTGCCCGCGGCGTCGATGCCATGATAGTGGTTGTAGAGCCTGGCATGAGGTCCATAGAGACCATGCAGAGGGTCAAGGAGCTTGGGGAGCAGATAGGCATCACCAGGTATCTGGCGGTCATAAACAAGACCACTGAGCCAGGCATTGTGGAAGAGAAGCTCAAAGAGATGGGCGTGCCGGTGATAGGCACCATACCATACGACAGAAACCTGATCGAGGCCGACCTGACAGGAAAGGCGCCCATAGATGTTGGCGGGCCTGCTGTCGAGTCCATAAGGAAGATCAAGGACAAGCTGGAAGAGATGTTCAGGGAAGATGCAAAGAAGCAGGCTGAAGAGCAGACTGCGGCCGCACAGAAGCCTTCAGAATAAAACGCGGCTGAACAACCATCAGAGCAAAAGCAGCTGAATAGAAATCGTCCTGGGGCCGGAAGATCCGGTCCCTATTCGATCAATCCTGTCACAGATCGCATTCTAAGAGCACAATGTTTCGGCCTCTTCTGCGAACCTGCTGGCTGCAATCACAGTCAGCCCTGTGAGCTCGCCCTTTTCATCATAGTTCTTGATTACCCCCATCTCATCCTCCTCATGCTCAACAGCATTCGGAGGATAGACAACGCTGATATAAAGAACATCCACGCCCTCATCGTAGTCTATCCACGTTAAGAACTCATTATGAGCAAATGCAAGGCATTAAGACAACCCTCAAAGGATTGCATTAAATAAAAAGAAAGAGAGACCCGGTGATCGTTTTAGTCAAACTTCAGGCTCCCGCGCGTAAGGCCGCTCTCCACAATTGAGCCTATGACTTTTGAGCCCGGTCCCATTATCTTACAGGCCTTCTCTGCCAGATCCTTTGGCAGTACCACTACAAACCCCATGCCCATGTTAAATGTCCTGTACATCTCGGCATCATCCACATTGCCGAGCTCCTGCAGGAGCTTGAATATCGGCTGTGGCTCCAGAGGATCGGTGATCTCGAAGCCGAACTTGGTTATCCTGTGGAGCTTGAGCAGCCCCGAGCCCGTGATGTGAGCCAGGCCGTGGACGTCGCATTCCCTGACTAAGTCCACTACTTCGTGGTAGATCCTCGTCGGCACGAGCAGCTCCTCGCCGATTCTCCTGTCGGATCCGGGCATCTTATCGAAGTAGGTGTACTTCGATTCCTCGATGATCTTCCTGGCAAGCGTGTATCCATTGCTGTGCAGGCCGTCGCTTGGCACTCCGACCACTGCATCTCCGACCTGGACCTTCTCTCCAGTGACCACCTTGTCCTTATCAACGATACCTATGGCCGTTCCTGCCAGGTCGAAGCCCTTTATGATCTCTGGCAGAGAGGCGGTCTCGCCTCCAACTATGGTCATGTTTGATAGTTCTGCACCTCTCTTAAGACCAAGAGCAATCTGCGCAGCTCTGTCCGGGTCCACCTTCTCCACAGCCAGGTAATCAACGAATGCTATGGGCTCGGCGCCTATTGCATAGAGGTCGTTGACATTCATGGCTATGCAGTCAATGCCAACAGTATCCCACTTCTCTATGGCGTTTGCTATCAGCACCTTGGAGCCGACTCCATCCGTAGTCATCGCCAATGCAAAGCTTCCCATATCCAGGAGCCCTGCGTAGTGGCCAATCTCAGTCATTGGCGCTCCAAAGCCCTTGCGTTTGCTTGTGAGCACCTTCTTCATGGCGTCTATGGACCTGTTCTCAAGGCCGATGTCCACACCGGCCTTTGCATAGGTCATCTTCTTCATGCCTTCTCCCCGCCCAGGCAGAACTCGCTGTGGAGCCTCTGGACGGCCTTCTCAGCATCCTTCTCAGCCACAACGAATGATATATTGTGCTGACCCGATCCCTGGCTTATCATCATCACATTGATGCCCGCCTCGCCCATGGCCTTGAAGACGCGGGCCGCCACTCCGGGTGTCCCTGCCATTCCAGCGCCGACCACTGCCAGGACGCAGACGTTGTGGTCGTGATGGATATCCTTGACGAGATCGCTTGGGAACTCTGCCCTGATTGCCTCCTCGGCC
>DATMZB010000010.1:0-9312 GCA_035560655.1 Methanotrichaceae archaeon
TGCATGTTTGCCCACATTGCGGGCTTGTAATGTGCAGAGACAGGAACGCTGCTTTGAACATCCTCGCCGACGGACTGTCGGTTAGTGCCTACAGAGATTTGGCCTCTACTTTAGGGGGACCCCTACAGCAAGCTACATCGATGAAATAGGAAGCCCCGCCCCTTTAGGGGCGGGGAGGAAGTCACAAACAAAGATGGCAGAGCCCATGAGAATAACAGAGCCCATGAAAAATCTGCCAGAGCAACACTATATACGGTTCAAAAGCCAAGCCACCCACCCAATCGAGGATTCACATGATCAAGGATGATAATAGCATTGAAGCCAAAACGAATCAGCTGGAAAAGAACCAGCTAGAGAAGTCCCTTACTGGGATAAAAGGCCTTGATGAAATTACAGAAGGCGGCCTGCCCAAGGGTCGTCCCACCCTTGTGTGCGGCAGCGCGGGCTCAGGAAAGACGCTCCTATCCATGCAGTTCCTTGCTAATGGAGCGCTGCTGTATGACGAGCCTGGAGTCTTCATGGCCTTCGAGGAGAGTGAAGATGAGCTGGTCAAGAACTTTGCCTCCCTTGGCATAGACCTGAAAGATCTCTCTGCAAAAAACATGGTCCTGATGGATCATGTACACATCGACAGCAGCGAGATCTTAGAGACTGGCGAGTATGACCTCGAAGGGCTGTTCATCCGCCTGGGAAGCGCAATCGACTCCATTGGAGCCAAGCGTGTTGTGCTGGACACCATAGAGGTTCTATTCTCGGGGTTCCAAAATGATGCCATAATCAGGTCGGAGCTCCAGAGGCTTTTCCGGTGGCTGAAAGATAAAGGCGTCACGGCCATTATCACTGGCGAGCGCGGAGAAAAGACTCTGACCAGGTACGGATTGGAGGAGTACGTTGCTGACTGCGTCATCCTGCTTGATGCCAGGATGGAAGACCAGATCGCTACGAGGCGACTGCGGATAGTCAAATACCGCGGCTCAAGGCACGGAACCAATGAATATCCCTTCCTGATAGAAGACGATGGCATCTCGGTCCTTCCCATCACCTCTCTTGGGCTTGAACATATAGCATCCGATGAGAGAATATCGACAGGCATTGAGCGCCTGGATACTATGCTTGGAGGCAGTGGATACTACCGTGGCAGCAGCATACTCGTCACAGGCACTGCTGGAACAGGAAAGACCAGCCTTGCAGCCCATTTCGTCGATGCGGCCTGCAGGCACGGCGAGAAGTGCCTTCGAGGAATCACCAAGCCAGATCACCCGCAACATGCGATCCATTGGAATAGACTTCGAGCCCTGGACCCAGGCGGGCCTATTGCAGATTCATGCCATGCGCCCTATGGCCTTTGGTCTGGAGATGCACCTGGTATCAATGCTGAGCCTTATTGACGATTTCCAGCCAAAAGTCGTAGTCTTCGATCCCATATCCAACATGATCAATGTGGGCACATCTTCGGATGTCAAGTTCATGCTCACACGCCTGATTGACCACCTGAAGACAAAGGGGATCACTACTCTTTCCACCAGCCTGATCGATAACGAATATGAAACACAGGCCGGCCAGGGGATCTCATCTTTAATGGACACCTGGATCAGGCTTAGATACTTTGAGAACGGCAGCGAGAGAAACCGGGGGATATCTGTGGTGAAGTCCCGCGGCATGAGGCACTCAAACCAGATTAGAGAGTTCCTGCTGACAGACCATGGCGCCGAGCTTAGGGACGTCTATCTCGGCCTGGAGGGTGGGCTCCTCATGGGCACTGCCAGGGCTGCCCAGGAGGCAAGGGAGCACGTGGACTTTGTAGTGCAAAGGCAGGAGGTAGCACGCAGGAAGAGAGAGCTGGAACGAAAGATCAACTCTCTGGATGCCCAGATGGCTTTGCTGCAGTCCGATTTCCAGTCCGAGAGGGAGGAGCTGGATAAGATTGTATCTGAGGAAGATAGCATAGAAGAAGCTGAATCTCAAAGCCGCGATGAGATGGCGCACCTGAGAAAGGCAGACCGCAAAAAGCCATTGGCCTAGAAAGAAGGAGTGTCGAATGGATGATGAATATGAAAACCAAGCACCAGATAAAACTGGGATCTATACATTGAAGCTCTATGTGGCAGGCCAGACCGGGAAGTGCCAGGCAGCATTGGCCAACCTCAGGAAGATCTGCAAGGAGCAGCTTGATGGCAAGTGCCGTATTGAGGTGGTGGATCTTTTAGAGCGCCCAGCCCTTGCCAAACCCAACCAGATCGTCGCCATTCCTACACTGGTAAGGGAACTTCCTGCGTCAGAGAGGAGGGTCGTTGGGGACCTGTCCGACACACAGCGCGTCCTGTCGGGCCTTGATCTGCATCCGGCAGGGCAGGCCAATGCTATATAAAATATTCAATCTTATCTGAGGCAAAAGGCTGTTGGCAGGAGACCTGTGAAGGCTATGCATTATGTTGGCACGGCCGAGCAAGGCAGATATCTCCGATAATGGAACGAGGATGAAAGCAGATGGCGAACGAACCAGAGGCTGCACAGCAGGATTCGATAGAGATCGGATCAGCACCGGATGATGAGGGAACCTACATATTGAGGCTCTATGTGGCGGGCCAGACCAGGAAGAGCCTGGCCGCCTTTGCCAACCTCAAGAGGATCTGTGAGGAGCATCTGAAGGGTAGGTACCGCATTGAGGTCATAGACCTCTTGGAGAACCCAACCCTGGCTAAGGGCGATCAGATTTTAGCAGTCCCGACACTGGTGAGGAGGCTGCCTCCACCTGTGAGGAAGATCATAGGGGACCTGTCCAACACCGAGCGCGTCCTCGTGGGCCTGGACCTGCGCCCGGCCGGTGAACAGAAACCATAAACGGAGAACGCCATGCCTGACATAAAGGACTCAACTGAGAAGTTTGAAGCTGCGCTGGCCAGACTGGACCAGGAGAAATATGTGCTGCACCTGTACGTGGCCGGAATGGGCCCCAAGTCCATCCAGGCCATTGAGAACATCAAGGCCATATGCGAAGAATACCTCCCTGGCAGGTATGAGCTGGAGATCATCGATGTTTATCAGCAGCCAGTCCTCGCCAAAGAAGGTCAGATCGTAGCTGCGCCCACATTGATCAAAGAGCTTCCACCACCCTTGAGAAAGCTGATAGGCAGCATGGCGGATGCTAAGAGAGTCCTGGTTGGAATGGATATAAGGCACAAAGAGTGACAGATCTTAACTTGAGGATGATATGAGCGCTGGTAATCCAAAGATACCTGCTGAGGAAGAGCAGCCCAAATCGTACCAGGAGCTTCAAAGAGAGAATGAAGAACTTAAGGACCGCCTCAGGGATGCCGAGGAGCTCACCCGGGCCATAAGCTGCGGCGAAGTGGATGCCCTGGTGATTTCAGGCTCTCATGAAGAGCAGGTCTTCACCCTGAAGGGCGCTGATTATGCCTACCGAATCTTAGTCGAGGCCATGAGTGAGGGTGCCGTCACCCTGGGCCAGGACGGCCTCATACTCTATTGCAACCACCATTTTGCAGATATGCTCAAGTCTCCTCTTGAAAAGGTGTTAGGTAAATCGATCCGCTCAATCATCGAGCCCGCGCATCTGGCCGCATTCGAGGCACTGCTTCAGCAAGGCCTGGGCAGTATGGAGATCGAGATCGCTACAGAGGATGGAAGCTATCTTCCAGCCTATGTCTCAGTCAGCTCTCTGCAGCTGGATGAATCCCAGAGAGCCTGGTGTTTGGTCGTCACCGATCTGACTTATCAGAAGAAGAGTGAGGAGATAATGGCCGCGGAGAGGCTGGCCCGCTCCATTATAGAACAGGCTGCCGAGGCCATCATAGTCTGCGATGAGCAAGGCAAGATCATCAGGTTCAGCGATGCTGCTTCGAAGATCTGCGGCTGCAATCCTGCCTTCAAACGTTTTGAGGAAATCTTCGATCTTCGGCTCGCCTCTGTGGAAGATGCAGGCAAGTTCTTCTCACCAGTATCAGCATCCCTACAGGGATCGACTCTTCTATATGTTGAAGCTAAACTTGAGAGAGATGATGGACGATTATTCTATCTTCTTCTGAATGCCAGCCCACTTAAGAACGCTGCAGGTGATATCATAGGGTGTGTAGCGACCCTGGCAGATATCACACAGCTAAAGCTTATGGAAGAGGAGCTGAGGAAGGCTCGGGATGAGCTGGAGCAGAGGATATTAGAGAGGACCATAGAGCTATCCCAAGCCAAGGAAGATCTGGAGGTGATAAACGAAGAGCTCAAGGTGGAGCTGGAGCATCACCTGAAGCTCGAAGTCGAAATATCCCAGGCCAAACAAGAGCTGGAAGCGTCCAACGGAGAACTCCAGGTGGAGCTGGATGCTCACCAGAAGCTTGAGGCCCAGCTATCCAAGGCCAAACAAGAGCTTGAGGTGATAAACGAAGAACTCCAGGCAGAGCTGGACGAGCGCCGGAAGCTTGAAACCGATCTTATCAGGGCCAGAGATGCTGCAGAGGCCTCGGCCAATGCCAAGGCATCGTTCCTGGCCAACATGTCCCATGAGTTACGTACACCAATGAACGCTGTGATCGGGTTCTCAAGCCTCCTCCTGGAGGAGGACCTGACGACTGAACAGATGGATTACATAGTGGGCATCAGGAACGGCGGCGAAGCAATGCTTGCCCTCATCAATGATATCCTTGACTTATCCAGGGCGGAGAGGGATTTGGTGGTGCTGGAGTACCAGCCGCTCAACCTCAAACATTGCATTGATGAGTCGATGAATCTAGTACTCCATAACCTAAATTCTGGGAAAATGATATCAGAGGAGAAAAGCTTCCTAGGCCTGATCTTATTGCTCACGATTTGTGTTATGGAGTACTAGTGGCAATTCAAGCTGAAAAGAAGGGCCTAAACCTAGGCATCACCATTAAATATAGTACGCCCGAGGTGATCATAGGAGATCCTGGAAGAATTCGTCAGATTTTAGTCAATCTGCTCTCAAATGCGATCAAGTTCACAGATAAGGGAGGGGTGTCTGTATCGATCTCCTCCCAAGTCATCCAAAATAATAAGCGTGAGATCCTCTTTGAAGTCAGGGACACGGGCATAGGCATACCAAAAGATAAGATGGGCAGGCTCTTCCAGCACTTCAGCCAGCTTGAGTACAACATAAGCCACAAACGTGATGGCGCAGGCCTTGGCCTGGTCATATCAAAGAGGCTTGTAGAACTCATGGGCGGAAGAATTTGGGTTGATTCTATCCCTGGGGAGGGATCGACATTCAGCTTCGCCATTCCTGCAGAGGCCGTACCAGGCAGGCAACTGGATTTAGGGGAGATGAGCGAAGAATCCGCCAGCATAAACCTCTCTGATCAAAAGCCGATGGCCATACTGGTGGCCGAGGATAACCTATCGAACCAGAAGGTGCTGGTGGAGATGCTCAAGAAATTTGGTTATAGACCTGATGCTGTGGCAGATGGAAAGGAGGTCCTCCAGGCCCTGGAGCTCCGGCCTTATGATCTTGTCCTCATGGACATAAAGATGCCAGAGATGGATGGCATCACTGCCGCCAGGGAGATACGTAAGCTTTGGCTTGCTTCGAAGCAGCCCAAGATCGTAGCCATCACCGCCTTCGCCATGGAGGGTGACCGCGAGAAATGCCTGGAAGCTGGCATGGATGACTACATCGCAAAGCCTGTTCAGAAGAAAGAGCTGATGGCCATTCTGATGAAGTACTCACCAGAACAAAATACCGAAAGCTAGGATCGGCAGGCTACCTAAAGATAAAATATATGGCGATGAACTAGGGGTTACAGCCCAAAATTGTGAAGGCTATACATTTACGCTGGCATGGCTGCAGAAGGCAGATATATCCGACAATGGGACGAGGATGAAAGCTGATGGCGAATGAACCAGAGACTGCAGAACTGGAATCGATAGAGATCGGTTCAGCACCAGATGATGAGGAAACCTACATATTGAGGCTCTATGTGGCAGGCCAGACCAAGAAGAGCCTGGCTGCCTTTGCCAACCTAAAGGGGATCTGCGAGGAGCACTTGAAAGGTCGGTACCGCATTGAGGTCATAGACCTCTTAGAAAACCCGACACTGGCCAAGGGCGATCAGATTTTAGCAGTACCTACACTGGTGAGGAGGCTGCCTCCTCCAGTGAGGAAGATCATAGGGGACCTGTCCAACACCGAGCGCGTCCTCGTGGGCCTGGATCTGCGTCCTGTGAAGTGAGATTTCTATGACAAATGAGAATGCCTATATCAAGGATTCCACTGCAGCCTTTGAGGAAGCACTGGCCAAAATAGATGAGGGCAATTATGTCCTGCGCCTCTATGTCGCTGGAATGAGCCCTAAATCTGTGCAGGCGATAAATAATATCAAGGCAATCTTAGAAGAGTACTTACCGGGCAAGTACAAGCTAGAGATCATCGCTATCTACCAGCAGCCGATCTTTGCCAAAGATGGTCAGATAGTGGCGGCACCAACCCTCATAAAAGAGCTTCCCCCACCCTTGAAAAAGCTCATAGGCAGCATGGCGGATACTGAGAGGGTTCTGGTTGGAATGGACCTGAAATCCAAGGCTGATAAAAAATAATCGACTTTCAACAGGACATTGCGAGTATGAGTTCTAAAGGAGCAAGTGGCGAGGAACCCGTATCGTATCAGGCTTTATTAGATGAAAATAGTGCCTTGCGAGACGAGTTACAGAGCCTGAGGACACGTCTGGCAGAGGCTGAAGAACTCAAGCGGGCCATAAGCGAGGGTGACCTGGATGCACTGGTGATACCCGGACCGGAAGGCGAGATGATCTTCACACTGGATAGCGCGGATCATGCCTACCGCGTCCTGGTGGAGACCATGAATGAGGGCACTGCCACCCTTGCCGATGACGGGACCATACTTTACTGCAACCGCCACTTTGCAGAGCTCCTGAAGACGCCGATCGGAGCCGTGACAGGCACATCCATCTATCGCTTCATTGCTCCTGAGAACCTGATCACCTTTAAGGCGCTCCTGAAACATGAGATAGGCAGGGGGGAGTTAAACCTCCTGGCTCTGGGAGGCAAACCTCTGCCCGTATACCTGTCTATCAGCTCATTGAAGTCTGATGGATCTCCAAACGCCTGGTGCCTGGTGGCGACAGACCTGACTGAGCAGAAGAAGAGCGAGGAGATCCTCGCTTCTGAGCGCCTGGCTCGATCGATCATAGAGCAGGCCACCGAGGCCATAATAGTCTGCGATACAACAGGAAGGATCACCCGCAACAGCGCTGCCACGCCCAGGATCTGCAAGTGCGATCCAACCTTCCAGAGGTTTGAAGATCTCCTGGATGTACGGTTCTCACAAGGGCCGGATGCCGGCGATAGCATTCTTCCAGTCTCCTCTGCTCTGAAGGGATCTGCCCTCCTCGGGGTGGAAGCGATCTTCGAACGTAATGGTGGCCAGGGGTTCTACTTCCTTTTAAACTCAGGGCCTTTAAGGAACGCCAGTGGCGAAATCGTAGGCTGTGTGATCACCCTCACTGATATCACACAGCGAAAGCTGATTGAAAATGATTTAATTATTAGCGAAAGAAATCTCGCTGCTTCCCAGGAGATCGCTCATGTTGGCAGCTATTCATGGGATTTAGAGGAGAATCTGCTGATATGGTCTAATGAGCTGTATCGGATCTTGGGACTGACCCCGAGGCAAGTACCACCTTCTCAGGATACATATGTCAGCTTCATCCACCCGGATGATAGAGCGGAAGCTGTCAGAAAAATAAGAAGCACAGTAGAAGAAGGAAAGAACCAGCCAAATGTTCATCGTATCATTAGAAGCGATGGCACAGCGAGGCTCGTTCAAATCAATAGTAAGGTATTGTGTGAGAATAACGGCAAACCAAGAATAATACACGGCATTGTCCAGGACATCACTGAGCGCAAGCAGGCGGAAACCGCCCTAAAGCAGAACGAGCAGCGTCTCAACGAAATCTTGAGCAGCATTCAGGATGGTTTCTTTGAACTCGATTCTGACTGGCGGTTCACTTACATCAATCACCGTGCTGCAAGAAACGGTGGCTTTGAGCCTGAAGAGCTCATCGGAGAATGTATCTGGGAAAAATTCCCCTACATGATCGGGAGCCAGTTTGAGTCAGTGTATAAAGAGGTCATGGAAACCCGCCTGCCAGCAAGCTTTGAGGTCAAGAGCCTGGTAAAAGAGCAGTGGTATGAAACAAGCATCTACCCTTCTGCTGTGGGAATTTCCGGTTTCTGGAGGGACATCACAGAGCACAAGCTTGCGGAAGAGGCGCTTAAGGAGAGCGAGGTGCGCTTCCGGTCTGTGTTAGACAATTCTCAGGATGTTATCTATCGCCTGAACCTGCAGACAGGTCGATATGAATACTTCAGCCCTGCCTGTAAAGCCGTTTATGGCTTCTCTAGAGCAGAGATGATGGCAATGGATGCCCAGGATACTCTTAATAATGTGCATCCTGACGACCTTCCTGGGATCAAAACAGCTTTGGCAAATATCCATACGATCGGTCATGGCAGGCTTGAGTTTCGCTGGTTGGCAAAAGCAGGCGATTACCGCTGGCTCTCTGCCAACTTGAACATCACTAAAGATTCTGCCGGGCGACCGTTGTATAGGGACGGTGTTGCTCGTGACATCACCGAGCGCAAGAAGGCTGAGGAGGCTTTGCAAGGGGCGAGAGATGACCTGGAGATACGTGTCAAAGAGAGGACAGCAGAACTCGATGAGCAACGTGGCCGTCTTCAGGCTATTATGGACTCACTGCCGGTAGGTCTGTGGGTCGCAGATGCCAATGGAAAGATGATCCTGGTCAATGATGTTGCACGTGATATCTGGGGAGGCGCTGCTCCCTATGCCAAGGGTATCGAGGAATATGGGCTGTACAATGCCTGGTGGGCGGATACAGGTGAGGAAATTGCGGCTGAGGATATGCCGCTCGCCCGCGCGCTCAAAGGTGAGACAATAAGAGAAGTTGCCGTTGACTTCGAACGCTTTGATGGAACTCGCGGAACTCAATATGTTTCAGCATCACCCGTCATGGACTCAAAGGGCAATATCCTCGGCTGTGTAGCCGTCGTCCAAGACATCACCGAGCACAAGAAGGCCGAGGCGGCTTTGAAGGTCAGCGAGGCCAATTTCCGTTCTATTTTTGAAAAATCTCAGATAGGTATTGTTTTAGGGGACCTGGAAGGGCGAGTGGTGCAGAGTAATTCTGCGATTGAGAGCATGCTCGGCTATAGGAAGGAAGAGCTACTGGGTATGGCCTTTAAGGAGTTTACTTATCCCGATGATCTGGATATAGAGACGCCCCTGGTCTCGGAGCTGGCTG
>DATMZB010000011.1:0-4593 GCA_035560655.1 Methanotrichaceae archaeon
ATATACTCTCCCGCGGTTGCCTTCATGAAAGAGATTGACGGATATGGCTTTGTCTCCAATGTAGATGTATCTGGTGCCGGACTCTGTCCAAATCACGCCATGGCCATTATCCGCCTCCGTGATCATTCTCTGAGTTCCTCATACCATAGCACTTTGCGCATTCAGAACTAGCACCGCAAAATATGCAACCATGGGCCTCATATTCCTTTAAACTCATAATATTGCCACACACAACGCAGGTATAAACCTCCTCAGCATCATCTCTCAGATCGCACTCATCTGCATGATCCAATACACATTGATCACGTGGTCCCACTGGATGTAGGCAGTCACCATGGACGCCGTCAGCCTGAGACCTCCAGTATATGCATCTCATTCATCTTCCTGCTAAGCTTGACCACATGGCCTTAAAACATGAGCCTCGCTAGGGCTCATCCATCCTACACACGCTGAGCCCAGTCCCTCATATCTTCCGAGACTATGATCCAATCTTGGACGGATTCTCCTTGGTTATTGGGTTCCTTGCAGGCACCGTAGTTTATCAGATCATTTCACCAAGTTAATCAATAGACCCACTTCTCATGACTGAGGGGGCCACGATTAAGCTCGTCACGATAGTGCCGCCATTGGGGCATGAACGCATCCATGAGCGCTGTAAACCTCTCGTTATGGTGCCGTTCAAGTAAATGCACCGTTTCATGGACAATTACATATTCTATGCAGTGAATGGGGTTCTTCGCCAGCTCCAGGTTAAGCCAGATGCGCCGGGCGCTGATGTTGCATGACCCCCATTTGGTTTTCATGCGCTTAATGCCCCAATCAGCAACCTGAACTCCCACAACGGGCTGCCACTTCTCAATCAGATCCGGAACTCGGCTCTTTAGTTCTGTTCGATACCAGGCTATCATCACACGTTCGCGCTTGGCCGCATCAGCTCCATATGGCACGAATAAATCCAACCGACGTGTACGATGTTTTTCAACCCGTGCCGGGCCGTTATGTTCTATTACATTGAGCAGGTAGCGCCGACCGAGAAAGTAATGGCTTTCACCGGTGATATATTCACGCGCGGATTGTCTGGGCTGCTCCCGAAAACGGGCTCTCTGCATCTTAATCCATGACAGCCGTGATATCACCGCCAGCCTCACAGCATCATCATCTATCCGGAGCGGTGCTGCTACTCTAACCCGACCTTCAGGCGGATACACTCCAATGTGCAGGTTCTTGATATTCTTGCGGACAATCTCGATATCAATTCCACTGATGGTTATATGGTGACTCATCTATACTCGTCTTGATGTTTCACTATCTCCAGAATCGAATCTGCTATCGATTCGTCACCCAGCACCTTACGCAATGCGTTACGGACCTTCTTCTCCTTGAGGGAATGACCGATCCAGCCGTGCTCCTTGTTGAGCAGAACCGCTCCATCCACTTGTACGGCCAGTTCTTCGTTCCTGTCCAGGTTGTCATAAAGCGCCCGCCTGCCAGGCGTGTTTATTGATATGGGATAGGCACCATCATTGTGATCACTGTTTCGCATCTTGGCCCTTTTGGTCAGTTCTATGATCTCTTTTAAGTATTCTTCATATGCCAAGGCGCCTTCCTTGCGCTTCTTGATTAGGGCATCGAGCAGAGCCGACATCTTCTCATAGTACTTGGGGTTGACAGGACTCTCATCGATGATGAGCTTGCGGACGTTATTCTCGATGGTCTCCGCCATGGCTTCCTGATTCATGCGGATGCCATTGGGCAATGCTTTGAGAGCATCCTCACCCCTTTCAACTATGAGCTGGACCAGGGTCATGTCATCAAGCGTTGAAACCTCAGTGCTGTCTTCAGCCTGTATGTAGGCGTCTATCAGGTGACGCATTGCCGGCTCGTATTGCTTCAGGTCAATGAAGTCGCCACTCCCTTGCTTCACCTCGTTGCGGACATTTTCAAAGTATTGAACTTCTTTCTTTATGGCATCGGCCTCCGCCTTCGCATAGCCTGCATCCACCATCTCGCTGGCGATGGCGGCATAGGCACGCAAAAGCGAAGCCACAGACGTGTACAGTGCCAGTCTTTTAGGCTCGTTCGCCTTGAGTTGCTCAGCATTGCCGGGGTCCTTGGTGCAGAAGTAGTGCAGATAGGCAGTGGTGTCCTGGGGTGGTTCCACTGGCTCACATAGCGCTCTGACCTTTTCGAGGTCATCCTCCAGGTCCTCACGGGCTTTTTCCAAGCGGTTGGCCAGAAGGCCCTCTACTTCCTTCTTCTCATATCCATCAAAGGCCCCGGATGTGTAATCAGAAACGGCTTTCTCTAAACTCTTGAACAGGTCTTTGTAATCGATTATGTAGCCGTATTCCTTGTCTTCGCCATCCAGCCGGTTGACGCGGCAGATGGCCTGGAACAAGCCATGGTCACGCATCTGCTTATCAATATAGAGGTATGTGGCAGATGGAGCATCGAAGCCGGTCAGAAGTTTATCCACGACGATCAACAGCTTCATCTGTCCCGGCTCTTTGATGAACTTCTCCTTCACCTTCAGCTCGAACTCCTCTGCCCAATGCATGGCCTTGTCTGCAGGCTGGTTGAACCAGTCGGCCAGCATCTGCCTATAGATCTCATACTGGCGCAGCTTTTCTGTCAGGCCCTCACCGCTCTCCTCGCCTTTGATGTCTGCGGGGGATGGCTTGTAAGAGGTCACAATCGCACACTTTCCCTTGAGCGGCGTCCTGAGGAACAGCTCATAGCATTTGCATGCCTCATAGATGCTGCTGGTAACCAGCATGGCATTACCGTGCCCATCCATGAGCCTGGGACGGGTCTCCATATCGAGCAGAATATCAGCAACGATCTTATCCAGTCGCGACTGGCTGGAGAGCACCTTTTGCATCGTGCCCCAATGCTCTTTGAGCTGGGCCTTGGCGAGGTCAGTCAGACCTCGGGTCTTGGCTTCAAACCACTGGTCGATCTTATGCTGCGAGGTGATGTGCTGATCGATGTCCCGAGCCTCATAGCGCAGGTCCACTATCACTCCATCGGCCACGGCCTCATTGAACTTGTAAGTGTGGATGTATGGGCCGAAGACCTCCAGGCTGGTCTGCTTGTCCTTCTTAAGGAGTGGCGTGCCCGTGAACCCTATGAAGAGGGCCTCTGGCAATATCCGCTTCATGGCACGATGGAGTTTGGCCGACTGGGAGCGGTGGCACTCGTCCACGAACACATATAGATTGCCTTTGGGGCAGAAATCATATGGTAGGGCCTTCTTCATCTCTGCTGCGAAACCATCTACATCCGGGTCATCGCTTTCTTTGCCCTTGCTTCCAAACTTATGGATGAGCGAGCACATCAGAAGAGGTCGGGTATCATTGAGGTAGGTGATCAGGTCTGCGCCGCTCTTGGTGCGATAGATATCCTCATTCACACCATGGAATACAGTTTCTATCTGGTCATCAAGCTCGGTGCGGTCGGTGATGACCAAGACGCGAGCGTCGCTTTTGTTTTCCAGTATCCATTTGGCCAGCCAGACCATGATCAGGCTCTTGCCGCTGCCCTGAGTATTCCAGATGATTCCGCCCTCACGGCGGCGGATGAAGTCCTGGGATGCCTTCGAGGCAAAGTACTGGTTGTGCCGGCAGGTCTTCTTTGTCCCGGCATCAAAGGCAATGAAATCGTGGATCATCTCCAGGAAGCGCGGCTTGCTGCAGAGCTGTACAAGGTGTCGGTCCAGCAGGTCGTCAATGGAGCTGTCCTCCTTCCAAGTGAGATAATACTTCTCAGGGGTTTCAATGGTGGCATAACGCACTCCCTGGGTTACATTGCCGGCCATCACAAGTTGAATGGTTGTGAAGAAGTGTTGGATGAACTCTGGCTTCTGATTGTCCAGGTTCTGGCGAATGCCTTCAGAGACTGAGACCGTGGATCTCTTCAGCTCCAGAACACCAAGGGCAATGCCGTTCACATACAACACGATATCCGGGCGCTTTGGGTATGCCTTGGCGTTTGCTCCATCAACGGTCACCTCTTCGGCAATGGCGAAGTGATTGCGCTCAGGATGCTGCCAGTCGATTAGCCAGACCGTCTGGGTCAGCTCGCCTGCGCCTTCCCGCACCTTTACACCATAGCGCAGCAGGCCATAGACATCCCTGTTGATATCATACAGGCTGCGGCTCTGGTCCCCAGACACCCGGTTCAGCTCATGCAGGGCGCGGTTGATCAGGCCATCATCATAGTCCTGTTCGTCTTTCAGAAAAGCGCGCAGGTAACTCTCTTCTATGTTGCGGTTGTCCTCGCGGTCGATCCAGTTCCCCAGGTAGTCATAGTCCAGCCTATCCTGAAACAGTGCAACCACACGGTTCTGAATGGGGCGTTCAGGCAATCCGACAGTGCTCATGCATTCACTCCTTCCACCAGCCGGATGTGCCCGGTGAGCAGCTCCTGCATCATACCTTGCTTGAGGACGAGGGTCTTATCACGACGGGCCTCAAGGGCGACTATCTCGGCATCTATGTCGAAGAGAACAGTTGCGATGGTATATTGTTCGGATAAACGCGGTAGCGGAATGGAGATTTTTCTAATGATATCCATACCTACAAGATTCTGCAT
>DATMZB010000012.1:0-5337 GCA_035560655.1 Methanotrichaceae archaeon
CCAAAGGAGGGGATTAATAATTATTGACTGATCTTATGAACAGGCCGCCAGCCGACGGAACTATCGATACCCTATCCGATTGAAGCAGAATCGATAGGGTCGGAGGCAGGAGGATGCGGCCAATTCCCTTTTCATTCACCTCATAGCTGATAAGCCACTCATCCTTATCATCGTTTTGAAGGCCCATATCGGAGTAGGGCTGACCTGCATCATCTATCTGGATCTCATCTTCAATCTCTGCTATATCTACTGGCTCCATCTCTGTACTCTCAGTATCCTTCCCATTCATCAGAACACCTCTTAGTAACCGATATAATCGCGTCCGGGGCAAGTTCCAGATAATTTACAAAATGTTACCACGAACTAAAGGCCCGTAGTGACTGGTTTAAGATGGCAACATATTTAAAAATTTTGAACCTATTTGCAGCCCCATTTGACTGCTACAATTTAACCTTAGCTGGCTTAAGTCGGCTGAGTAGGGGTTTCCAGGGCCTGCTCATGAATAGCTCATGAGATGAAAAGTCAGTAAATCCGCAAGCTGCACTGCAATGGAATAGTAGTTAGGCATGAGTAAGCCGATCCGTAAATATGGCTCGCCATCATAATAAGACTCTGCTTTCCACAGTCCCAGCATTCGCTTATTGTGCTTACCATTGATTGAAAAATGGCTTAATTTGCTAGGTGAATATCAGAGATCCAAGTCACAGCCTTGCGAAACTGGAATCGCGCTATCAGAGTCGAGAAGAATATCCCTCTGAAGTGCAATGCTTCACCTGGATGCGGCGACCTCTATAGACAGGATCAAGCCGCATCCACGAGAATGCACTCTCCTGATGAGAAGATGCCAGACCCGCAGACATGTCTCTCCTTCCCGGCTGTTATGTGGTCCAGCACCTTTCCATAGGTATACTATCTGTTGCCTTTGATGCTCAGCAGGATATCAATAATACGAGACCGATGAACTCGACGCTATTGTAGAAGTGTACGAGTATTGAGGTGACGGTCCATAATAGGCTGAGCTTCCATAGGGGCCGTTCCTGCCAGCCACTGGGCTCATATCAATATTTGATCCCCCTGGAATATCATACCATCTATCGCAGATGCCATCGCCATTGCTGTCCCAGCAGCCCTGTTCAGGCAGATGGAAAAGGCTGTAGTAATTGCCAAAGCCGTTAACCCCCCAGTAGTTGCTGCCTGAGTCATAGGCATCGAAGTAGCTGCTGCCCGTCAAGGTATTGCCCTGGATGGTGTTGCCGATAGAGCCTTCTATGCGGATTCCATAGTCATTATTGCTGCAAATGTTATTGGTTATAGTGTTATAGCCGGAGGATGTGATGTATATTCCAAGGGCGTTATTACTGGCAGTGTTTGTGCTAATGGTATTCCTGCTGGAACCGGAAAGCTCAATGCCCTCATTACCATCGTGAACCAAGTTTCCACTGACGGTATTGCCGCTGGAAACAACCTTGATACCTGCGCTACCTGTTCCGCGTGAGTTCCTGATCTCAAATCCATACAGAGCAGAGCCGCCTGAGCTCAGTGTTACGGCAGACCCAAGTCCGCCAGCATCCAGGACCGGCCTTCCGCCGCCATTGTCTATGCCAGATAGACTCAATGCCTTCATCACATTAATGCGCTCATAATAGGTGCCGCTGAATACGTTTATAGTATCTCCGGGATTTGCAGCATCAATAGCAGCCTGGATGCTCTGCCCGGGGCTGACCCCAATGACGGACGCCTGAGCCGATGCCGATAGAAGCATAAAAATCGATATCAAAACCTTATGCAGATCTGATTCCTCCTGTCATCTCATTCCTGCATTATTACAGGCATTGGGGCATGATAAATATTTTTATGCTTGATAGCCAAGCATGCCATCTGTCGTCCTGCCCTGCCCATAGCAGGAGATATATCCAGCAAGCCAGAAGAGGCCCTGGATTATTCGCCTGGTGGAACGATCAACTGGATGCTTTGAGAACTTTCTCGGTTATATGGGACTTGAGCCTGGCCTCATCCTCTGCCGTGATCTCTGACTTGGGAAACATCCCGCATCTGGAAGGCATTGGGATCAGATCGCCATCCATCAGCAGGTAATATGCCTCATCCAGCCCAATCTGGCCGTCTACATACCTCTGGAGGATGGATCTGAACTCATTTCGCTTGGTTCCTGCCATGGCATCGAACTTATCAGCTGCTTTCTCGATCTGTTTCAACATGGGAGTACATATGAGACGATATAGCGTATTTATGCCTTCCCTGTGCCTAATTATCTCTCTTCATAACGGTGCCATCTGGAATTTGCCTAATATCATCTCTGATTGCGCCTTGCTCATGATGGAGAATTAGCTCGTTTAGCTTACCGCACACGGCCTTCCAATCAAAGTTCTCTTTGATGAACTCCGAGATCTGATTGGATTTTATCCCTAGCTCTTCGTTATGCGATAGCATATGCCTGAGCCGTTTTTTTAAGCATTCCACATCATCCACAGGGCACAGATAGCCAAGCTTCCCATCATCAGTCAAGTCCCTGAAGGGTGGTATATCCGATCCGAGGATGACATCTCCAAATGCCCCTGCCTCAGCAGCCACAAGTCCAAAGCTCTCCCATCTGGATGGGATCATGAGGATTTTAGCCTCTTTGTAGCACCTGTAAAGCTCTCTCCTTTCAACAAAACCCAAACAAGTTATCCTATCAGCTGCGAGGATATCTCTGGCCTTAATATCCTCAACCTGCTTTAAAAATTTGTCGGACATTGGCCCAACCAGGTCAAGTTCCCAATCTGGGAACTCTTTAGAGATGCTCGAGAAGGCCTCAAGAGCTAGCTCTGATGCCTTCTGATATTCGCCGATTCTCCCTGCATGGAGGATCTTGTTCTCTTTAGAGATAAACGGCATTGATAAAGGGCGGACACTCTGCATATCGATCCCATTGGGTATGTAGTAGATCTTATCCCTGTAGTTCTTAAAAAACGGGAAGAAATCCCTCACAATGGTGTATACCTCCTTGGTCTCAGCGCTAATAATATCGAAGGAGGCTAAACGGAAGAGAAGTGATCTCAAGGAGAAGAATGACCTGAGCGAAAAACCAGATCTCAGCTCAGGTTCCTCTCTATATCGGGCTATTGTACCTACATCCAGATCCAGCTTCAGATACAGTACCCCATGGCGGTTTATTGCTCTATAGATCACTCCCATCCAGATCGATTCAGGCTTCAAATGGTAAAGTTGAAGGATATCGATCTCCCTCCCCCATCTCCTCATGAGCACTAGAGCATCCATCAAAGTGCTCATGAGCTGGAGCTTTCTGGAGAAGGAGGACTGCATGCTCAAGAAGCTGATCTTCTTTCCCAGGAATGGAATGTTCCTTCCCAGCACAGGGGTATTCTTCTTCAGCAAAGGACTATCCTTCTCCAGATTGGGGGTGTCCTTTCTCAGCAGGGGAATATCATTTGGTTCCAGAAACAGCATCTTGAGCCCAGGAACATCCGTTTCCAGATGAGGGTAATCGCCATTTCTATAGCATATCATATAGGAGTCGTAGCCGAAGTCCCTCTGCAATATATAAGGGATCATGCCTACATCTTTGGTCAAATGTATATCCTGGCATACAGGGAAGAATGTCGCAAAGCGAAGTTTACTTCTTTTGGACATGGGCCATCTCCTCAGGCGGGCGGTCATAGCTCGTTTGCCTTTAATATATTTCTTAATAGTTCGATATCATGCCTGTCAAAGGCCATTAAAAGATAAGACACTGCAAAGTAAAGGGCTGCCGAAGATGCTATAAGCAGGAATAGGTTGAGGCCTCGCATGTAAATTATAAATGCTCCCATGAGTGAACTTGCTGTGATCACCTTCGCCATGAATATGAGATCATCTACAGAGGGCCCGTAGCCCGCACTTGAGGCCATCTTCACAGAGAGAACTAGAGAGGTGATCTCAGATGCCACTGCTGCCAGGCTTGCGCCTACATAGCTGATCCTAGGAATTAGCAGCAGATTCAGGGCAATATTTACAACTGCACATAGGGCCATTATTTTGGTGACTGTCATCTGCCTGTTTGAACTGGATAGAAGACGGCTGAAAGAGCTGCTGATGAAGGCCAGGACAGAGGCCCAGACAAGTATCTGAAGGGCAGCTACAGAGTTGGCATATGCCGATCCGAATATGAAGTATATAATCTTATCAGCTATGAGGGTCGTGCCCACCCCTATTGGAACCCCTATCAGGGCCATATATCTAAAGGACCTCTGCTGGATGAACTTCAACTTGTCTTTAGAGGTGACATAGAAACGGCACATCACAGGAAAGAGGGAGACATTGACGATATTAGGCACAATCGCCAGTATTATTATCAGTCTATAGGCTGCATTATACCAGCCAACTGATTCGTTTCCCATCAAATAGGCGAGCATCACAGAGCTGATCCAGCTGAATATGTTTACGAACAGTCCTGCCAGGCCGAAGGGAATGGCCTCCCTGAACATGGGTGCCCAGGATCTGGGGTCCAAGGCCTCTCTGGATCTGAAGAACCTGATTGCGTAAATGGACATGTTATAAATGAGGCCTATGATGCTGGCTGCAAGGTAAACATAGGCAAAGCCGACGACGCTTAAGCCGAGGTGTATGGCTACAAGGGCACCAGAGATCATTACAGTGCCGTTTATAACGCTCCCAATGGAACTGTATTCCATCTCCTCAAATGCCTGGAAAGTCAGGCTGAAGACGCTTGTGAAAGCTGACAGGCCTATCGACAAGGCTATGATATAAACTACAGAAATTGTTGTTCTATCTCCTTTTCCCAGGGCGTTGGCTGTAATAATTATGAGACCTACTGTGGCAAATGCTAAAACCAATTTAATTGCCAGCAGATTAAACACATACTTATCAAGCAGAGACCTGTCCCGCGATATCTCTCTGACTGCCAGCTGACCTAAACCCAGATCGGCCAGAGATCCAAAGATCCCAGTCAGTGCCAGAGAATAGGCTATGGTGCCATAGCCATTAGCGCCCAGATATCTGGCAGCATAGGCAGCATATAAGAATCCCAGCACCAAGTTAATGACATTGGCAGAGGTCAAAAGCAGGGTGTTCTTGGCAATCCTGCGAGCAGAACTCATGCGCAATCACTTTTATTGCAGATGAAACCGCTTCTACGATCGGTCGAGAGGGCATCGTCAGACCTGAAATCAGAATCAGACATTGAAGCCGTGATCGCAGGATCGCCCCAGTGCGGGCTTGCATCATTAAGATTGCGATAATTGCTCAGACTGTAGTTAAAATTAATTGAAATCTCCTCGCCTCTAAGATCGGTCTCAGAAAAAACCGCATCATTCATAA
>DATMZB010000013.1:0-5421 GCA_035560655.1 Methanotrichaceae archaeon
TCATCTATCTTTTTTTCTAGAAGTACTTGCCAGTATGAGATATACTATTTAAGAATCCGAACTGTATTCTCATGTGCATCTGAGAAAAGGAGAGATGAGAGAGGGATAAAGCACTAAAAAAGTCAGGCATGCCTCAGGCAGTGAGCCCGGGATATGCCTAGGACGAAGAGCAGGGATATGCCTTGGAAAGCCTGTTCTCTATCTCTGAGATCTCCAGGCTCTCCTGCTCTCCGCTCAACATATTCCTGAATGTCAGCCTTCCAGAGTCAAGCTCGTTTCTGCCCACTATCACAGCGTACTGGGCACCAAGAGCGCTTGCGTGCTTGAGCTGCGGTCCCAGGCCCCGTCCCAGCACATCCAGCACCAATGGCGCGGTAGCTCTAAGCCTGCTTGCCACCTTTATGGCCTCCAGCTTCACGTCCGGAGTATAGGCCAGGACCACTGGCAAGTGCCTTTCAGGCATCTTGCCCACAACCTCCATGATCCTGTCAAATCCCAGGCCAAAACCAGTGGATGAGATCTCGGCACCACCAAAAAGGCTGGCCAGCTCATATGTGCCTCCTCCGCAGATCTGGCGCTGTGCACCTAAGCCCTCGGCATAGATCTCGAAGACCGTGCCGGAATAGTACTCAAGACCCCTGACTATCTCGAAGTCGATTGTGGCCTCCACCCCATAAGCATCAAGAAGCTCTATGGTCTTTCTAAATCCTTCCAGCCCGAGCTCAGCCGCCACTGCCCGGCCCGTCCTGGAAGAGCTCCTCCCGCCTTCTGCTGCAGGAAGGGGAGCAGAAGTAGATACAGGAGTAGAGGATTCCAGTGGCTCCATCTTCTCCAGATCTGAAGAGATCCCTGATGCGCGGTCCAGCGCGGCCCTGCCCTTGAGGTTGATCAGGTCCAGCAGCCCCAGGTCCTCTGCTCCAATCTCGGATAGTAAATTCTGAAGGCTCTCGCGCTCCTTCTTATCTATCATCCTCATCACAGAGGCACGGTGCTCCTGAGGAATCCTTTTCATCATGGACCTGATCAGGCCCAGATAGCCGATGTGGAGATCGCCTGCAACTCCCACCGCCTTCAAAGCCTGGTCTGCCAGAGCTATGACCTCGGCCTCTGAGTCGGGCTTGGCGCCGCCTATGAGCTCTGCACCCATCTGCCAGAACTCCCTGAACCTGCCCCGCTGGGGCCGCTCATACCTGAAGCAGTTGCCGTAATAGTACAGCCTCTGGGGCTTAGGCGCGTTCTGAAGCTCGCTCACATACATGCGCATGACTGGAGCCGTGAGCTCGGGCCTAAGAGCAATGTCTCGCCCGCCCTTGTCCTTGAAGCTGTATATCTCCTCTTGCACGGACTGGCCCGACTTGATTGTAAAGAGCTCGAGGTGCTCAAAGGTGGGGGTGGATATCTCCTGGTAGCCCCAGCGCTCCAGCACATCCTGCATGGCCTTCCTGACTGCTCCCCTCTTCCAGGAATCATCAGGCAGGAAATCCCTCGTGCCTCTAGGTCTTTGAATGGTCATATCGGCAAAAAGATATCACAAAATGCCCTTATAGTTTGTGCACCTTCAAGGCCGGGATGAGACGATATCTGGGAGCCGTCCTGGCCATCGCGGGGGTCCTGCTGGTAGCCATCTCCATCTTCCAGAGCTTAAGCCAGGGCCATGCGAGCTATGGCGGGGTGATACTGATAGGGCCCATACCCATAATATTCGGGTCCAGCCCCGAGATGGCCATAGAGTCCATGGTGCTGGCCATAGCGCTCATGGTAGTATCCCTGGCGTTCATGACTTTCTGGAGGAGGCAGACCTGATGCAGCTGATGCTACTCGGCCTAGGTCTCATAGTTGTGGGAATACTTCTCCTGATAGCGCCTGAGAAAGGCCAGAGGCCAAAAACCGAAGAGAACATGAGAGAATCCATGACAGAAAGCAGGACAGAAGCAAAAGGCGGCGCCATAATAATGATCGGGCCCATACCTATCGTCTTTGGATCCGACCCCAGGACAACAGCCGTGCTGATGCTAATTGCTCTTGGGATAATGCTTGCCTGGGTTCTGGCTTTGACTTACCGAGGGTGATGAAGAGGGCCGATCGAAGGCCCTCCACAGCAACTCTAATTCCCTATGGGCAGTTCAAACAGCCGCTTTTCTTGGGCTTCTCTGGAGCCGGGCTTGGCAGAACCGGGATTGGAATAGCAGCTGGCTGAGCCTGGGCATATCCGAGCTCGCCTGCATTGAAGCTGCTTCCATAGACCTCCTCGCGCTTTATGCCCTGGCAGTCAGGACATGGAGCATTCTCACACTTATTGGAGTACTCATAGCAGAACCTGTCGCAGTATATGTAGCAGCACCTATCATAGAATGCCTTCGACCCGCAGTTATCGCACTGTCCGTCATAGGTGTGGACATAGCCGCACTTGTCGCACATCTCTATGAAGTTGCACTGCCCGCCGCACATGGGGCAGCTCATGTCCCCAGTGGCGCCGGACCTGAAGTTCATATTGCACCTGGGACAGAACTTGACCATATCGCCCTTCTCGCCGCACTTATCGCAGTAGCTGTCTGCATAGTACTTGGCCCCGCAGGTCAGACAGAACTCGAAGGGATAGCACTTCACATAGCAGTCCTCACAGCAGCGGTTATAGTTGCACTTCTGGCCGCACTTATCGCATTTGCCGTCAAATGTATGGTTGTAGCCACACTTATCGCAGCGCTCTACGACATTGGATGTCCCGCCGCACCTGTCGCATTTGCCGTCTGCATAAGTGGTGCAGCTATAGGTAGCATTGCACTTGGGACAGGTCTCGTAGCCTGAGCACCTCTGACCGCATTTGTCGCAGTAGCCGTCGCTGTAGTACTTCTCATCACAGCCTGTGCACTGCTCATAAGGATAACAGCGCTCCAGATACTTATCGCTGTGATCTCCCAGAGCTGCCACCTCATTGATACCAGGATTTGCTGCTTGGGATCCAAGTCCTTGGTATCCTTGGCTGACAGCCACAGGAACGAGAACAGCTCCCATTAATATCAACAATAAAATAGTTCCTCTCATCTTACCAACACCCCAACCTACACTTAGGTAGGTTCAGGCGTTATCTACATTTAATTTTTTTGTTAGATGTTATCAGTATTATAAGTAAGCAGCAAACCCACAGGCATAAATGACACAGCAGGAGGAGAGCAGATATAGCCAGCTGCCATGACCAGAGAGGCCATGGCATTGTCTGGCTTTAAGAGCGACTGGTCACCTGTTCCCGGATTTGGCGCGAGAGAGAGCCTCGTTGGCCAGGGCTATTGCAGAGCTCTGTTTATTATTGGAGCTGGACGCCGGGTCCACTGTTGGAGATGCAGACGATCCAGGCTCGGACTCATCACTGCCAAGTCCGCTCTCTGCGCCCTGCAGAGCAATGCCCTTGCCCTTCTGGGCATCCTGAAGCTGCGGATTTAGCTGTATGGCCTTGTTAAAGCAAACGACTGCTTCATCATAGCGCTTCAGGGCATTCAGAGCATATCCCTTATTGCTCCATGCATATGCGAACTTGGGATCTATCTGTATTGCCTGGTCATAGCTCGACAGGGCATCCTCGTACTTGCCGAGGCTTGCCAGGGCAGAGCCCTTATTGTTCCAGGCATATGCGAAATCGGGATTGATCTCTATGGCCTTATCAAAGCTGTTCACAGCTTCATCATACCTGGCCATCTTATCCAGGGCCAGACCTTTGTTATTCCAGGCCTTGACATATTTGGGATCTATCGATATTGCCTGATCATATGCCTGGATAGAATCATTGTAGCGCCCCATGTTGGTCAGAGTTGAGCCCATATTCAGCCAGGCTGCTATGAACTCAGGTTCAATATTCAAAGCGTTCTGGTAGGACTTCAATGCATCTTCGTACTTGCCCATCCTGTCCAGAACAAATCCCCGGTTATTCCAGGCATTGGCATAGTCAGGGTCTATGGCCACGGCCTGATCATAGCTCTTCACGGCCTCCTGATTTGAGCCGTTCTGGAAGAGCTGGTTGCCCTTCTCATACCAGGCCTTGGAGTCATTCTGGTCCAGGGCCTGAGCGCCTATCATCATCAAAGCCAGCAAAACGAGCACAATTACCGATCTCATCACATGCCTCCATATTGAAGCAGACGTAAAAAGTTAATGAAGATCTCAATTGATATATCAGACTTTCGCCTGAGATATCTGCCTAAAATGTCGAAGAGATAGGGGTAGAAAGGCCTGAGGGCCTCTCTCGCTTCCTATCTCATTTAAGCTTTTCCTCAACCTCTGAAGGACAGACGATGTACTGCACCGGCTTGATTATTATATTGGAGGTGGCTACAGCACTGCCGCCTTCGACTGTATTCGTGGCAGTCACTGATATCCCGTTGACATCTACATTGAGATAGTTGCCAGGTGCCCTGGACTGTGCCTTGCTCCTGGAACCTCTGCCAAGCCAATCACTATTGGACTCATCCATCTTCTCGGTTTTCTTATCAGGATTGATGCCTATGTCCAATGTGTTCATGAAACCAGTGCTATCGTTTCCTGTCTGCCACTCATCAAAGGTGATATCTCTCTCCTTTTTGGAATTTACAGCCATCAGATCCCCGACCTGAGTCGAGGGCGCGGGGCCGTCTATGACTGAGCTCTCCTTTGAGTCCTTGAATATGCTTGGACCCTGGCTCTCCCACTTGGGCCCGTTCTTGAGGCCTCTTGTGAATGGGATCAGCCTTCCTGAACTCTGAAGCTGGCCATCCATAGACCTGGACTCCACCTGGGGACGATCTATTGCGCATGGAAGATGCGAGCTCACATCGCCCAGAGGGTCCGCCATATTGACGGATGCTCCATCCACCGCAGAGCTGGCCAAAGATGAGCCGAGCACTAGGTAGAGACTGCCAAAAAGAAGGACTGCACCCATCAGCACCTCGATGATGCCGATGGGTTTCAACATCCTGTACATATCACCCCGTTTAGGGACCGGATGCGATCCGGCTTACACCTGGTTGGTCACTATCTTTACCTTGTTGAGAGCCTCTGCACTGCCGAATGCGGTGGCAGACCTGCTTCCGACCTTGATCTGCTCAAGGTTTACCTTGACGCAGGCGTTATCGCAGGTGTCGCAAGGTGTGCAGTCGCCGCTGTCCTGGTTCTTCTTGATCTCCAGGTCATTGGTGGCTATTGCCTGGCGTCCGAATGGATGAGCTCCCATCCAGTAGTTGCCGTATGCCTTAGCGTTGTCGTCTGCGACTATAACGGAATCGAAGTTGGTGCTCTGGCCCAGTGGGAACTGGCATGCTCCAGACTCGGTCTCGAATATGCCGTCCCTGCCGAGAATATCTACACCAGATGAACCCATATTTGCCAGGTTTGTACCTACTGCCATAGCTGGGACTGCGATCATTGCCATCGCCAGCACGAATAACATTGCTATCT
>DATMZB010000014.1:0-6601 GCA_035560655.1 Methanotrichaceae archaeon
GCGTTACGAAATGCTGCCTTAATTGCGGGTTTGAACTCGCATAGTCTCGGTGGATAATAGCGCTGAGGGTGAGATTTGAACTCACGGGGTGCGATGCACCACTGGTTATCCTGTCCCCGAAGAGACCTCAAGACCAGCGCCGTAGGCCGCTTGGCTACCTCAGCACGATCCACTCTTTTTAACTCAGACCTTTTTAAGCCTGGCGGCCCTATCCTTATCCAGCCCAAATCCGACGGGAAGCATTCAATGCACCAGGCCAGTTCCAGGAAAGATTTTAAGGCAAAGCCCGCAGTCTCAGGGCTCATGCTGGTCAAAGACGTCTCCCTTATGCAATCCGGCAGCCTTGTGAAGGGCCGAGATATTCTGATACATAACGATAGAATAACCAAGATAGGCCGCGACCTCAAAGATGAAGAATCAGAGGTAATAGACGGTCATGGGATGCTTGCCATTCCTGGCCTTATCAACTGCCATACCCACCTGGCCATGACGCTCTTTCGAGGCTATGCCGATGACATGGCCTTGATGCCCTGGCTCCAGGAGAAGATCTGGCCTCTGGAGGCAAAGCTTACCAGGGACGATATCATCTGGGGTGTGAAGCTCGGCTGCCTGGAGCTGATCAGGTTTGGCATCTGCTGCTACAACGACATGTACTACCTCACAGATGATACAGCAGTTGCCACCAAGGAGATGGGCCTTAGAGCTTACCTCTCAGGTGTGATCTTCGATATGCGGCCTGAGCTGCTGAAGGCTGTGGAGCCCTTTATCCGACGGTGGAAGGGAGACCCCCTCATCCACCCGGTCATCGGCCCTCATGCCATCTATACCTGCTCTGAGGAGACACTGCTTTCGGCAAGGGACCTGGCTGAAAAGTACGATGTCATGCTGCATACCCACCTCTCAGAGACAAAAGGCGAGGTGGAGAGCTCTCTTAAGGAGCACGGCAAAAGCCCTGTGGAGTACCTGGATTCGCTTGGTTTTCTTGGCAAGAAGACAGTCGCCGCCCACTGCGTCTGGCTCTCAGAAAAGGATATCTCAATACTGGCCCATCGCGAGGTAAACGTGGCCCACTGCCCAGTCAGCAACCTCAAGCTGGCAGCAGGAATTGCGCCCGTGGGCAGTCTCATGGCTGCAGGAGTCAATGTCTGCCTGGGCACCGATGGTGCATCCAGCAACAATAACCTGAACCTGTTTGAGGAGATGAAGACCACAGCCATAGTCCAGAAGAATTCCTGTGGTAAGCCTGATGCCTTGAAGGCCGAGGATGCCTGGAGGATGGCCACAGATAATGCATGCAGAGCCTTTGGCCTGGATATAGGGCTTCGCGAGGGCGCCCTGGCAGATTTAGCCCTGATAGATCTCAGAAGGCCCTGGTTCAAGCCCGAGACGAGCATGGTATCCCACCTCATCTACAGCAACCCGGGCACGGTTGACACCACAATAGTGAATGGAAGAGTTCTGATGCTTCACGGGGTCATACCCGGCGAAGAGGAGATCATGGAGAACGCCCAGAAGAGGTTTGAGAGGCTGACTGAGGGCCTTTAGCCTCTTGCCTAAAACCTCTTTCGCCACCTCTGACCGTCTTTTCTTTCTCTAAGTCCTATGTACACGATCAGGATCAGCAGCAGGGAGACGAGCGCAATCAAAGCAGGCCTTATGATCCGGGATCTCAATGCGGAATGCTTCTCAACCTGCACCAGGGCAGCCGTTTCACTGCTTTGCTGGATCTCTCCATCCAGATAGCTTATGATTAGGGGCAGTGCATACTGGCCAGGCTTTGCTCCATTCTCTGTATCCATATCCAGAAAGACGCTGGCCGATCTACCCGGATCAAGCCTATCAAGGTCTGCCGGGCCTGATGTGCCTGTGAAGGGCGGCTGGATCTGAGGCTGTATGATCAGATCTTCAGCCGCCTGGTCTCCCTGGTTGGCAAGGACGATCTCAAGCTCTGAGCTGTCGCCAGGCGATGCCGGATCTCTCACTTCCTGCACCGCAATCTTTGGCCCTGTAACCACCGCCACCTCTAAAGGAACCAGAGCAGTCTCGTTCTGGTAGTAGAAAGAGACATCCGGGAAGCCAGCCTCCCCCGAGATCTGGACGTTGGACTGCCTGGAATAGTCAAGCTTCAGGGTGATGGGATATACGCCCGCGGCCAGGTCGGAGTCTGCACTGGCCAGAAACCGGACCTGCCTGCTCTGGCCAGGAGAGAGCGACCCTGCCACCTGAGGCCCGGACAGGACATCTATCCTGTCGTCCCTGCTTAGAAGCACAGCCTCGATCCCAATTGCCCTGGAGTAGTTGGCCTCGTACTCGGACTCAATGCCTGCCAGGTCCGCCTCTCTCTGGTCAGAAGGCTCTTTGCAGGCCTTAAGGGATATATTTCCAGCATTTTGGAGGTCTATCTGGATATAGCTGGACCTGCCACATTCCATACTGGCGCTTGCAGAGCGGGCTATGAGCTGCGGGCCGCCCTCTGTGCATATGAAATCATCTCCATTTGAGGGAGGCAGCAGCATTGCCAGTGCCAGCAGGACCAGGATTATCAGCGCTTTCATTTGGGATGAGGTCGCGCTCTCTATTCTTATCTTTAACTGCTGCCAGAAAAGATGACAGATGAAAAGATCAACGGCCCCTGGCTCATTTGGCCAAGGCATGGTCAGGTCCCATCTGCAAGGCCTCCCTGGCCGAGAGTCCATCGTGGACTATGGCGCAGATCTTCCTTGTCATCAGGGTTGGATCTTGGTGCTGGAAGACGTTCCTGCCTATGGCTACCCCCCTGGCTCCGGCGTTCATTGAGCCTTCCACCATCTTCAGGAACTCCTCCTCAGAATCAGCTCTCGGCCCGCCGGCAATAACTATTGGAACTGGGCAGCCATCGACTACTCTGGCAAAGCTGTCCATATCGCCCGTATAGCTGGTCTTGATTATGTCAGCCCCCAGCTCAGCCCCCACACGCGCAGCGTGAGCGATGTACTCTTCAGCATACTCGTTACCTATCTTCTGACCTCTGGGATACATCATAGCCAGTAAAGGCATGCCCCACTCCTGGCAGCGGCGGGAGATGTCTCCAAATGTAGACAGCATATCGCTCTCATCATTTGCGCCGATGTTCACGTGGATGCTCACTCCATCAGCTCCGATCTTAAGCGCCTCCTCCACTGTGGCCACAAGGACCTTCTTGTTTGGATCTGGAGATAGAGATGTGCTGGCAGATAGATGTATTATCAGGCCAAGGTCGCGGCCGTATCCCCTGTGGCCAAAGATTGCAGCGCCCTTATGGACGATGGCTGCATCGGCACCGCCTGAAGCCACTGCATCCGCTATGGCCTTTATGCTCCTTATTCCATTGATAGGACCTACTGTTACTCCATGGTCCATGGGAATTATCACCGCTCTTCCAGTCTTTCTGTTGAAGATCCTCTCCATCCTGATCGATGTTCCTCTCAAGGTCATATCATACCATCTTCATTGGCCCAATTTTTGCATATATTAGTACACCAATGTACTTAAACTAGCTATGATGTGTGATAATGTGGTATTTAAGGCTTGTCATCATGCCGTGAACTATAAAATAGATAGCGAAGAATCGACCTTCAACGATATGGGGAAAACATCCTATGGGGAGAATTCTATCCATTACCAGAATGTGCAGCTTTATCTGCATCAAGGGCAACTTTGAGATCGGACCGCGCAGGATTGTTCCTGTGCTGATGCTGGCTATGCTGGCCTTTGCCTTGGTTATCGTCCCGGCAATGGCCGGAACTGAGACCGGCGAGTTCTGCCCTACCTGCCCGGACTGGACCGACCTGGACGGCTGGCTGGCTAAGAAGCAGGCCTATGAGCAAGAGGGACTGGATCAGGTTACAGGCAAGGCAGGAACTGCCAAGGTCGATGAAGGATCGAGCATGGGCGGCGGACAAAAGCCTGTCCAGAAAGAGAGATATCCTCATTTTGAGATGATCGCAGAGCCGGGCGCCGGCATTCGAGGAAAAGCCCTCATCGATGCCCGGTCGCCTGGAGATTACAGTCAGGGACACCTGTCAGGTGCAAGAAACCTCTACTGGAAGGATCTGCAGCATTCAGGCAGGCTGGACCCTGCTGCAGCAGAGAAGATGCTTAGGAAGGCAGGCATAAACAATTCAGATGACCTTCTGGTGTATGGCGGGTCAGATGGCGGACCCGAGTTCCTATTCTGGGCACTGAGCTATCTGGGTCACAGGAATATCAGCGTGCTAGACGGAGGCATAGATGCTGCAACAGGTGCAGGTATGATCCTTGATAGCTCAGCTCCCCAGGTTGCGGAGTCGAACTATACAGCCCATCCTGTGCAAAGCATGCTGGTAGACGAGAACGGACTCGGATCAGCCCTAGCAGGAGATGTTCAGGTGCTGGATGCCAGGGACTTCTCTGATTACGGCCTGTCCAGGCTGACAGGCAATGCCATGCAGGTCTCCACTGATAAGCTGTACCAGGACAGCCTCCTGCTGGCAGGGCCTGAGGACCTAAAGGATCTCTTTGAGGGCCGCGGCCTGGACAGGAACAGGACCCAGATTGTCTATGGCACTCCCAAGGCATACGTCCTCTTCTACTGCCTCGAACTCATGGGCTACCAGGCATCCCTGATTGAGGGGACCTGGTGGTCCAAGACAAAATGGGCGATCAGCAATGTGAGATGATCTTTTACACCTTTTTTCCAAGAAGGGCATCTGTAGCTTCCTTTATAGACTCGGCAGAGCCGTGCACGGGCGTCCAGCCCAGGCGTGCAATGGCATCTATAGAGAGAAGCATTACCTTCACATCACCTTTCCAGCCACGACCGTCTATGCCGCCCGTATATCTGTAGCTCACACCTGAAAGGCCCATGCTCTCCACGACGATGTCGGCAATGCCAGTGACGTCTATAGAGTCACTTGAGCCTATGTTGAAGATGTTAACCTGCTCGTCTGAGCGCTCGACACAGCAGATCATGCCTTCAACGCAGTCGCCGACTGCCAAGTAGGACTTTCTCTGTTTTCCAGATCCAAGTATCTCCAGGACCTTGGGGTCCTTCTTCAGCTTATTTATGAAGTCCACTATCACGCCATGAGTGCCCCTGGGACCCACTATGTTTGCAAAGCGGTAGATCCAGGACTGCATATTGAATGTGTGGCAATATGATGATATCAGGGCCTCGCATGCCAGCTTTGATGCGCCATACAGAGATATGGGCTTTAGAGGGCCGTAGTCTTCCGGGGTAGGAACAACTGTGGCCTCGCCATACACAGTGGATGTGGATGTAAAGGCTATCTTGCCCACATCATTCTTTCTCATGGCATCTATCAGGTTATAGGTGGCAAGTACGTTCTGCTCCAGATGAACCCGTGTATCTTCAGCCCCAAGCTTGACATCAGGGTTGGCGGCCAGGTGAAAGACCATGTCCTTTCCAGCCAGGGCATCATCCAGGGACCTGGGGTCCAGTAGATCTGCCTTTATCAGACTCAGATGGGGATCTTTCAGATGATACTCTATATGCTCCATCTTTCCAGAGCTGAAGTTATCGATTATTGTGACCTCGTTCTCCCCGAGCAGCCGATCTATAAGGTGGCTGCCAATGAAGCCAGCGCCACCTGTAACCAGGATGGATCTGTCCTTAAGGATCATCGCTGACTCTAAATGTCACTGGAAGATATATGTTGCCCCATTAGGAGATTCGATCCAAAGATCGCCCGGGCAAAGCTTGAAAAACCTCCACCTGAACTCCCTTTGCTGTTCTAGAGAACTTGCGCGTCACATGAGAGATTACCTGTTGCATGAGTGCTTGCTCGCATCTAAAAAGATTTTGAATCCTTTGTGTAAATGTTTGGCTAGCCTGTAAAAGCGCCCGGATACTGGCTCATTAATATTGGATAGCTTATGATGATAGGCACACTCCATATGTACTAGCGGATTTTGTCTTACCATGTTTAATAAAGTCGCCAAGATTAAAAGAAGAGCATGTGATGTCCAAAGAGTGCCTTTATCGGACATCACAGCTGCTAAGCTACCTATTTATATTCTCACGGATATTAGGGGCTGCCGCGCTTCCCGGGCAGGGACATCCAGCACCGCAACCAGCCTGTTGACCCTCTTCAAGCACTCTCCTCAATGCAGCCGCGCGCTGGAAATCTCCCTTCTCAATGGCCTCCAATGTAAGTCTATTAACTCGACTCTTAAGATCTCCTTCAGCTGATGCTTCTCTTCCACTCATTTATACACCTCTATATATGTTATGGCTAAGATACATCTGCAATTTCCTTAACATGGTTCAGCCCCCCCAAGACAAATATTTAAATGGGGGCTTCATATACCCCCAACCTCAATTTCAAGGCACCATTGCTGGTGATTTATCTGATTACATTTTCCCCAACCTTAGGGAGAGCCGCAGTACACCCCGAACCTGGTGGACCGCAGGGGCATCCAGCGCCGCAACCAGCCTGTTGATCCTCTGCAAGCACTCTCTTCAATGCAGCTGCGCGTTGAAGATCTCCCTTCTCAACGGCCTCCAATACAAGTTTATTAACCCGGCCCTTGAAATCCCCTTCCGTCGATGCTGTTGACGCTTCTCTTCCGCTCATTCATTTTC
>DATMZB010000015.1:0-2352 GCA_035560655.1 Methanotrichaceae archaeon
GCCCCATAAGTAGCGCCTGCGCCAAGTATTACGATTCTACTCATCGCTAACTCCATCAGACTCTATTTGTATTTGAATTGATATGTCCACAATCAATCAGAATTGCGTTTACACACGCACGACTCTTAGCAAATATTTCAAAGAAATTACAATGTCTCTGACCTCCATAAGGATTTGTCTTAATACGCTTTCAATTTTAGCTAATTTAATTTTTCACAAATTCAAACGCGATTGAGCGTATGAGTTACTGAAAACCAACAACGACCGGCTCCAGACTTATTCCTATGAAATACTATCAGCTATTGATTCTTGTGAGTTATTTCGGTAGCCCACACCTATGACCCAAAAAGCTTAAAGCACAAGAATAAGTGCCTGGAGAGAAAAACAATCAACAATATCAGAAAGGGCACTAGATTAGAGTAGAAGAGGCAAAATGGTAGACATCATATCAGCAGTACTGATCATCGCCGGCCTGTGCATCTTTGAGGCCGTGAGCAGCGTGGACAATGCCATCATCAATGCCGAGGTCCTCTCCACCATGGGGCCCAGGGCCCGGAGGTGGTTCCTCATATGGGGCATGATCTTCGCCGTATTCGTGGTGAGGGGCCTCCTGCCATGGATGATCATCTGGGCGACCTCGCCTGCTCTCGGCCCTGTGGGCGCCCTCCTAAGCACATTCAGCAACGATCCTGCAGTGGCTGAAGCCATAGAGGCGTCTTCTCCAGTGCTCCTGCTTGGCGGCGGGACTTTCCTGGTCTTCCCATTCCTGCACTGGATCTTCCTGGAGCCTAAACACTATGGCCTCCGGGGAGAGCGCTTCATCAGCTCTAAGGGCATCTGGTTCTACAGCGCAGTATCGGTGCTCCTGACCGTCCTTGTCTGGGAGGCCTTGAACCGGGACCCATTCATGGCTCTTGGAGCGGTCACCGGCTCCACGGCCTTCTTCATAACCCATGGCTTTCGCCAGAACGCCGAGGAGAACGAGAGACGGCTCATGGGCAGCGGGATGTCTGACTTGAGCAAGATCCTCTACCTGGAGGTCATAGACGCCACATTCTCAATAGACGGAGTGCTGGGGGCCTTTGCATTCACTCTGTCGGTGCCGCTCATCCTCCTTGGAAACGGCCTGGGCGCGATAGTGGTCAGGCAGATGACCATTGGGAACATAGAGAGGATAAAGAGGTACAGGTACCTCAAGAATGGGGCCATGTATTCCATCCTTTTCCTGGGTGCCATCATGATCGCAGATGGGTTCGGGGCACATATTCCAAGCTGGCTCTCGCCTATCATCACCTTTGCAGTGATTGGGTACTTCCTGTACAGGTCCCGGATAGAGATTGGGATTACTCAGGCGTAAGCTACCCATCCCCTAAACGCACATGAGCCTCAGGACAGGGCTCATACATGGCCGATGGAAATCGTGATGCATTAGCTTCATGAGCTTTGATTTCCATGGGAAAGGAGATGGGCTTTGAGTAGCCCTAACCCAACCTGTGCCGGATGCATAGGTAAGGTTGGACCGCAGGGCTGGCCTACATGCAGCCCTAACAGAGCAATATTATTAGCTCCATTGAAATCAGCATCACCAGACCAACCACAATGTGGGCACCTGAATCTCTTTCCATTTCGGATACCAGGTTTGCCGCATTTGTGGCAAGTCTTGCTGGTGTATGCCGGATCTACAAGCACAAGAGGAACACCGGCAGCTAGTGCCTTATATGTCAAAAACTCTCTGAGCTGATAGAAGGCCCAGCCATTGACTTTCTTGCGTTGGTTTCGTCCAGCTTTCTTGTTGACGCCTTCTCTTATCCCAGTCAGATCTTCAAGTGCGACCAAGGCCTGGATCTCAAGTGCTCTTACAACTATTGCTCTGCTGATTTCATGGTTGATTTGCTTTTGGTATCTGCTCTCTTTTCCCGATAGCCGTTGCAAGAACTGGCGTCCTCTTCGCCTGGTGCTTCTTGTGCCTTTCGAGACTTTGGATTGAACATGCTGGCGGACCGATTGATAGTGGTCCTTGATACGCTTAACAGTTTCACCGCCAAAGCTCTGGCCTTCCGAGGTCATCGCAATATCGGTTATGCCCAGATCCACGCCCAAAGCTCTATTTGTCTGGATAAGCTCCGGCGTATCCGATCTGATCTGGATGTTGATGTAGTATTCCTGGCCCCGTTTACAGAGAGTGGCACTGGTTGGTTTCTTGCCTTTGAGCATCTCCCTTTGGCGATCTCCAAGAAATAGTTTGATTCTCTGCCTTGATCTGAGAAGGGTCAGACTGACAGTTTCATCTTTCTCTCTATATTGAAAGATCCGAGCATCGTAGCCTATGCTGGTCGGTTTGAATTCCTTGAC
>DATMZB010000016.1:0-3105 GCA_035560655.1 Methanotrichaceae archaeon
ATAATTACCTATCATTAGGATATCCTTGACAGATGGGCTGCTTTATGCAATATCAGATCTTTAAATTCTAACTCTCGTTTTGGTCCATCTTCCTCTGAGAAACCATATGCCCATGAGAGCGCCCTTCAGCAGAGTAGAGGCGGATATCGTCCACCACACTGCATCTACCCCCAGGTTCAAGTTTACAGCCAGGAACCAGGCAACAGGTATTCTCATCAATGTCAGAGGGACTGAGATCAGGAAAGGGGGCAGAGTGTTTCCCGAGCCTATGAAGGCGCCCTCAAGCCCGAGCTCCAATGCCATGGCCACCTCAAAGAAGCCTATGATCATCAGGTACTGCCTTGTGGCCTCTATGACTGCAATGTCCGGTGTCAGCACTGCTGCCAGAGTCCCTCCTCCTAGAATGAATATCAAAGAGACGAGTGCAGTGAAGGCCAGCAGGTACCTGACAGCAATGACTGCTGCCTCCCTGGCCCGCTTCATATTGCCAAGCCCGAGGTTCTGGCCCACAACCGTGGCTACTGCGGTGGATGCTGCTACACAGGCGAAGTAGGCAAGCCCCTCCCAGCGCTGGCCTATGCCCATGGCTGCTATCTGGGCAGTGCCAAACGGTGCCACGATTTTTGTAATTATGATGTAGACTAGGGAGAATAAGGTGCCAGTGGTGGCTATGGGCGCTCCTATGCGGGTGATCTGGATCAGATCATCCAGGACTCCATCCATCAGCAGTCCTGAAGGCCTTTGCAGGTTCTCGCGCCTGATGCGCCAGATGAAGAGCAGGACGCCCACACCTTGGGCAATGGCCGTGGCCAAAGCTGCCCCTGGTACCCCAAGGGCCGGAAAGCCATACCAGCCAAAGATCAGGAATGGGTCAAGGACTGCATTCAGGGCCAGGGAAAAGGCAGCTATGGATGCAGGAGTGACGGAGTCCCCAAGTGATTGGAAAGTGCCCTCAAAGAAGACAAAGAGAAAGACCAGGGGCAGGGACAGGTAGAAGATGCTCAGGAATTCTCTGGCCAGGAGATAGACCTCACTCTCCAATCCCATGAACCTCAGCACCTGGTCTAAGGAGAGGAAACCAATTGCTACAAGAGCTATTGAGTACAATACAGCCAGCAATAAGCCGCGGAAGAACCAGAGAGACAATCTGTCCCAGCATCTGGCTCCAGCACAGCGGCTGATCAGGGTGTTGGTACCCCCTGATGTGATGGTGGCCATGCCCCTCAGGGCCCAGATGAAGTAGCTTGAGACAGCAACTGCGGCAATGCCTTCTGAGCTGGTATGGCCCACCCAGAACATATCTATGATCTCAAAGAGCAGGTTGCCAACCATCATGGCCATGGCTGGCAGCGCCAGGCGCAGGAGTGCGGCTCTAAGGTCGCCGCTGGTGATGAGCTCTATGCGATCCTCTTTGGCAATATTTCTCTTCGTTTGATCGCTCCCGATAAAACTCTGGCTAATATTGGCATCTGCAGAATAAGATACTCGACTGCGAACCTATGTAGCTCTTGCGCTATTATGCAGGAAAGTTCAATCATTTGAATTCCTGGAAGTCTATCATTATTGAACAAGGTCATGAACTGGCAGAAATAGGGGCTGCAAGGCATGCCAGGACTCAAGTATTTGTTAAAACAGGGTCCTTTGATTTGGCGCTTCTAGCAGCCATAGAACCTTTATCAAAGATCTCTTCCACATCTCTGCCCTCAATAAAAGCCAGCCCATGCTGAATGGCATACTCCCTGGCCATCTCTCTGGAAAGAGCCTTTCCAGTACTCCCATCCAGCATCTCGCACATGACCATCGCAGGCACGACATTAGCTGCCCTGGCAAGCACAATGGACAGCTCTGTCTGGCCTCTCCTATCTTTCAATAGCCCAGGTGCTGCCCTCAAAAGAGGTACATGTCCCGGTGACCTGAACTCAGACCCGAAGTCCACCTGAGCACCACTTAGTGATTGCTTAGTGACCTCTGCCAGCTTTGTGATGGTCAGAGCCCGGTCGATATCAGTAATGCCTGTATAGGTCTTCCTGTGGTTCACCCATAAGGAGAAAGATGATTTAGAATCATAGGGAATATCCCCTATCCTTTCATATATCGACTCTATGGCCTCAAAGCCGCTTCCTGGTCGGCCTGCATATTTCAGCACATCCACAATGTAGGGAATGCCCAGCTTTGAGCATGCCAGAGGATCGATGGCCACGCACATGAGGCCTCCTGCGTCTCTCCTCAGCTGGCAGACGTGTCCTGGCGTCACGAACTCTGCGGCCATGACCAGATCCGTCTCTCTCTCCCTGTCATCGAAGTCGTACAGGAGTATGACCTGGCCGTCTCTCAGGGCCTGTATTGCGTCATGTATCATCCAAGGACCACCTCTACCTCATCTCCGTCCTTCAAGCCCAGTGTCTTCCTCAGGTTGGCAGGAGCTATTATCTCCACCAGCCTTGGGGGGTAGCTGGTCCTCTCAGGCCTGACTATGGCGCAAGGGATGCCTCCAATCTTTCCAGGGAAGCACTGGCATCCTCCATAGGTACGGCTCTGGTCCTTGAATCCATCTATCCTTGCTGAATCAGACTTGCCCTGATCAAAAGGCTCTGGAAGTTTCAGGTTTAAAGTGCCGGGAAATGGCTCAAAGCCCAGCTTCTGCCTGAACTGACCGCTGTAACCTTCCAGAGCTATGTAGTACTGGCCTTCTCCCAGTCCCGAGGCTACCTTTCCCTTGATCTTGCTGATGTACTCGCCTCCAAAGAAGATCTTCTGGTAATCCATATACTCGTGCTTCAGCCTCAACATGCCATCATCTGTGATCTTCACTTTCTGGCCCGAGCTGGTCACGATTCGGTCGATGTAGCCCTCCTCCTCAAGGGAGGTGAGCCTTCTGGCAGCTGTCTGACCGCTGGTGCCAAGAGCCTCAGCCAGCTTAGAAGATGATAGGTTAATCTGCCCCTGTGATGCGCCAAGCAAGGCCAGCCTCTTTAGAGCATCGAGTTCCATATAGACCAACAGATTTGAGATGCTTAACATTTATGGCATGCTTGTATATACCTTTTCCCATAGAGAGGCGTTCTTCGATATGGGCTGCCATCTGTCATAAACCATCCGTTATAA
>DATMZB010000017.1:0-3904 GCA_035560655.1 Methanotrichaceae archaeon
ATAATATAGTGATCTCCACCACCATTGAGGGAAAAACGTGCTACCGCGCTCCTATAGGGCCGCACAATCCGGAGCTGCTTGCTGAGGTCCTCGAGCTGGCAGCCAATAGCAACGACAGCAGCGATCGTCCATTTCAAATCATGGGCTCTGAGTCCAGGGACTGGATCTCCAGCCTTTATCCCGGCCTGAACTTCTATCCAGAGAGAGATTACTTCGAATATGTTTACCTTGCATCAGATCTGGCAGACGTGGGCGGCAAGAGATTTGCGACCATCAGGCGCCAGCTCAACCAGTTCCAGAAGAACTGCTCGCCCCTGGTCGAGCCCGTCACCAAAGACAATATCCCTGATGTAAAAGAGTTCCTGGATAAATGGTGCGAGTGGAGGGACTGCGATTCTGAGGCCATGCTGTCAAACGAGAAGGCAGCAATTCTATTTGCCCTGGACCATTATTCAGAACTGGAACTTATGGGCCTGGCCATAAGAGTGAAGGACAAGATCGGGGCCATATCGATCTTCGAGGGGCTCAACAGAGACACAGCCTTGGTGCACTTCGAGAAAGGGCTCATGGACTGCAAGGGGATTTACAGGGCCATCAATGCCGAGACTGCAAAGTTCCTGGCCAGGAATTATGTCTTTATCAACCGGGAATCTGATATGGGCCTGGAAGGGATAAGAGAGGCAAAGATGAGGTACCACCCTGACCATATGGTTGAAGTATATTTCCTGAAGAAGGATGAGCTGAAGGGATTAGCCTGATACTGGCAATCCCTCTTTGGCTCACGGCAATGCGCATTGATCTCAGGCCTCTGGAGGCATTTGAACGGATGAAGATTTAGGCCATCTAAAAGAGCTGGAACGGATATATCCCCAAAAGTTCATACCTGAGAAGGAGATATTTCGCCAGATCCATGTCGGCGACAGGATATTCATAGCCACAGGCTGCGGCGAGCCCCAGTACTTGGTCAGGTCACTGCTGAACTATATAAAATCCAACCCCAAGGCCTTTCTGGATGCCGAGCTCATGAATGTAGTGACGCTGGGCGTGGCTCCCTATACTGATGAGAAGTTCAGGTCCAACTTCAGGCTCAACTCCTTCTTCATAGGCGACAGCACCAGAAGAGCAGTGAACAGGGCTGCTGCTGACTACACGCCCATATTCCTATCCGCAGTCCCCGACCTCATAAGGACAGGCAGGATACCAATAGATGTGGCCCTGATACAGACCACTCTGCCAGATGAGGAAGGCAGAATGAACCTTGGCGTCAGCGTGGACATTATTAAGGCGGCCGTTGACAGATCGGCTCTGGTCATAGCTCAGGCCAATCCCCGCATGCCTGAGGTCCAGGGCGACGGTTTCCTGGACATAGATGATGTGGACTTTATAGTGGCTCATGATGAGCCTCTTCTGGAGTACATGGAGATGGTTCCTGGAGACATTGCCAGGAAGATAGGCAGCTATGTGGCCCGCATAGTTGAAGATGGATCAACAATCCAGGTGGGATACGGCAACCTGCCAGATGCCATCCTCTCAAGCCTCAGAGGTAAAAAGCACCTCGGAGTTCATACTGAGCTCTTCAGCGACGGCATCGCAGACCTGATGGCCAGGGGGGCGATAGATAACTCCCAGAAGTCCATCAACCCCGGCAGGACCATAGCCACTTTCTGCATGGGCAGGAGAGAGACCTATGATTACCTGGACAAAAACCCGTCTGTGGAGTTCAGGACCATAGATTACACCAATAACCCCCTGATCATATCCCAGAACAGGCGGATGACCGCCATCAATAGCGCTCTTGAGGTGGACCTCACAGGCCAGGCCACTGCAGAGTCCATAGGGAAGATCTTCTATAGCGGCATAGGAGGCCAGGCAGACTTCATGAGGGGGGCGGTGCTCGCTCCTGCTGGAAAGACCATACTGGCCCTTCCATCCACAGCCGATGACGGCAGCATATCAAGGATTGCGCCGTCTCTGCGTGAGGGGTCAGGGGTTACCCTCACCAGGGGAGATATTCATTATGTCGTTACAGAGTACGGGATAGCCTATCTTCACGGCAAGAGCATACGCGAGCGGGCGATGGATCTGATAGCCATAGCCAATCCCCGGTTCAGACCCTGGTTGATAGAAGAAGCCAAGAAGAGGTCTCTTATCTATCCCGACCAGGCATTCATACCCGGCAGGAAGGGCGAGTACCCAGAGGACCTGGAGATGCACAGGGTAACCAGGACAGGGCTTGAGATACTGCTCCGGCCAGTGAAGATCAGCGATGAGCCTCTGATCAGGGAGTTCTTCTACTCCTTGTCCGACGACAGCATGTACCAGAGGTTTCTCTCTGCAAGGAAGGACATGCCCCATGAGGTGCTGCAGGATTTCGTGGTAATTGATTACACAAAGAAGACGATAATCCTGGCCACTGTAAACATCTGCGGCAAAGAGAAGATCGTTGGCCTTGGCCAGTACGGCCTCAACTCCGACCTGCATACAGCCGACCTGGCACTGGCCGTAAAGGACGATTGCCAGAACCAGGGCGTGGGGATTGAGCTCATCTCCTACCTGACATACCTGGCAAAGAGGCAGGGCCTTCTGGGGTTCACGGCCGAAGTCCTGGTGGGAAATCAGCCTGTCTTCCTCCTGTTCAAGAAGATGGGGTTTGATATCAAGAAAAGGAACGAAGCAGGCGTCTTTGAGATGAAGCTAATGTTCAAAGACCAGGATAGGAAGGAGACTTCAAGGTGAATTTGGCTAGCCCTAGCTACAATTTGCGGGAGCTAATGCATCTCAAACATCGGCACTTCCACAATCATGCTCTCAAGGAACAGCGTTTCATGTGGTGATTTCTGGGGCCGAGATCAGTTCATTGAATGTCTGAATAGGCACGATTTTCTGGGCTGTGCCATATACCCCGGGCTGCCGCTCTAGGCCGCCTGCACGGCTGATAGGCAGTGTCGATAAAAAATATTTTCATAGATGACTACATGTCAACGAGATTTCATGGGAGCGAGGCAGTACATGGCCCAACCCATAGATTGGCGTAGGAACTGTAAATAATCATCCTGGTCAGTACGGAAATGCTTGAATACCTGTTCATAGTCGGTGTGGGTGGGATTTTCTTCGAGCCAACGTATCAGTCCATACCAACCATCCGAAATGTACCTGTCCCAGTCGTCGTAGCTGGCACGAATGATGTATTCGAGTTCAAAGCACTCATCCCGGATAAATTGAGCTAGTTCCATTTCTGTATGGGTAGTTGTCTGTTTTTGGGCGTATGCCGGATGTACCTGATTGCTAAGCCAGTGGGTTTCACCGATACCAAGGCGTCCATTCTGATGAACAGCTCGCTTCAGTACTTGGAGTGTCTGCTGGCAGCCGCCAAAAATAAACGTTGACCCAATACATGTTGCTGCATCGAAAACCCCTTCTTCGAATATGTAATCAGCCCCATTGGAGCAAACGATTTCGATTCGGTCCGATAAACCTTTCGAAGCCAGTTTTTGCCTAGCCCTGTCACAGAAATCCTCGGATATATCTATTCCAATACCAGTAATACCGAATTCCTCAGCCCAGAGAGTAAGGGGTCCGGCACAACCACAACCGAAGTCAATGACCCGTTTTCCTTTTTTCAATTTGAGTAATTTGCCAAGTTTGATGATCTTTTCAGGCGTGGAAGGGTTTAGTATCTCCATATAGCGGTGTGAGATGCTCATAATGTCAAGGAATTCCATAATTCAAGCCTCCTTCTGGAAATGGTAACTTGATTAATAAAGGTGTTGCGAGACCTAATGCTAATCTCGTTGATAATGTGGTGATGACAGCCTCAAATCTTTACATACTCAATTATACAACCGGAAGAGGCCTAAAGAGGCCTGGAGAAAGAGAGAAGAGGCCCAGCCAGAATATTATAAAT
>DATMZB010000018.1:0-4020 GCA_035560655.1 Methanotrichaceae archaeon
CCTGTAAGGATGGCTGAGTTGGAGTGCGATCTAAAGAATTATTCCTCATAGGCAGAAGATTGAATGCTTTGATTATGAACAGGAGAGCATGTCATAGATTCTGTAAAATCCTTGGTCGATAAAGGCTATTTCCATAGGAAAAAATAAATCAAATCGGCATCCCCCACAGAGGATACCACATCTCCATCTTTTTCTCAACTGGCATCTCCTTCTCCATAAGCGCACTCAAGCGAACCTCCAGGGAGTTGTTCCTCTGCTTATCCCCGGCAGGAACGAATGGGTAGTACGCCCCCTGCTTGAAGTTGTATATCCAGTATACCACAGACTCGCCCCTGAACCTGTAGACTGCGGCCAGTATCTGTGTCCCAAACCCGTTCTCAATCAGTGCCTGGGCGACCATCTGGACAGTGGTCACCAGGTCGTCGAAGTCGGGGTCCTTGAGCACCACCCAGAGGTAGTTGAACTCATCCTTCTGCACCTTGTACTCTGTCCCCGTCTCCTTGGCGCTGATCTTGAGCAGCTCCTCTATCTCCTGCCTGGCCTGGTCGTACTGGGACGACTCCAGCGGCTTTATGCAGACGGCTGCAGCTCCATCGGGCTTCAGGCCCAGGTCTGCATCCAAAGTCACCGCGGCCGTTGAGATTGCAAAGAGCTTCTCGGTCTTTGACTCGGGGAGCTTTGTCTTGCCAAGGATTGAGTCCAGAAATCCCATCTAGGGTGCCTCCATGGACCTCTCCATGGCCTGCAGTGCAGCTATGCGCGCCTCAGTAGACGGGTGAGTGGAGAACAGGTTCATGATCGACTGTCCTGACAGGGCTGGCACTATGAATAGCGCATTGGCGCCCTCCACCCTTCTCAAGTCCTGGGTGGGTATCCTGGTCATGGTATCGCTGATCTTGGTCAGAGCCGAGATCAGGTGCGAGGGCTGGCCTGTGATTATGGCCGAGCCGCGGTCTGCTGCAAACTCCCTGTACCTGGATAGAGCCCGCACCAGGATGAAGCTGATTATCCAGACTACAACTGAGACCAGGAGCAGCACCGCTAAGTTGTCCTGGCTCTTTCTGGACCCTCCGCCCATGAATGGGAGCCATCTGACCATCAGCTGAGCCAGTGATGAGAGGAAAGTGGCCACGGTCATCACTGCAGCGTCCCGGTTCTTGACATGGGTCAGCTCGTGGGCGAGCACTGCCTCAAGCTCGCTCCTGTTGAGCCGCTGCATTATGCCTGTGGTCACAGCCACAACTGATGCCTTCTGGCTCCGGCCTGTGGCCAGGGCGTTTGGAACGCTAGTATTGATTATGGCGATCCTGGGCTTGGGAAGGTTGGCTGTGATGCAAAGCCTGGTGACTATCTCATGAAGCTCAGGAGCCTCGCTCTCAGAGACCACCTTTGCTCCCATGGACCACAAAACGAGCTTATCAGAATAAAAGTACTGAATGAACATGAACGCGCCTATGAAGAGCACTGTAACTGTAGCGTTGGCTCCGCCGGATATCAGCACTGCCAGGAAGACCAGATACACTACTGCGAGGAGGAACATGGTGAAGATCATCCTCGCCTCCAACCCCAGATCCGATTTCCATTTCATATTTGGTCCACTCCATAATCACTCTCCTACCATTTAAGCCATCGGTACGACTTCACATTCAAGGTCAGTCGGAAGATGATGTTAAATGGTTCTGGGCATCTTCCTGCTTCATTGAGACATCTTCCGCTTGGCAGCTAAAGGACATGGATAAATAGTCGGAGGAAGAGAGTGATATCAGGTATTTTAAGGAGTTCTATCCCAAGAGGTGTATACAAATGGCAGATGATGTGCACAGGGCCAAAGAAGGCGATACCGTAAAGGTCCACTACACAGGCAAGCTGGAAGACGGCATGCCCTTTGATTCGTCAGAGGGAGGAGAGCCGCTGGAGTTCACCATAGGCGCAGGGCGCATGATACCAGGGTTTGAGGAGGGAGTCGTTGGCATGGCCCCTGGAGAGACCAAGGAGGTCAAGCTGCCGCCGGAAAAGGCTTACGGCCATTACAGGATGGACAGGATCATAGCTGTTGATAAGAAGGACTTTCCAGAGGATGTGGTGCCTGAGATTGGAAAGACCCTTGAGGTCTGCTCCCCCAATGGCAGCGTTATCCCGGTGCAGGTAACTGACATCGAGGGCGATATAGTCACACTGGACGCCAACCATCCACTCTCAGAGAGGACACTGACCTTCGACATAAGGCTGGTGGAGATAGAAGACCACGCCCAGCAGAAGAGCGTGTGAGAGCCGTCTACTCCGGCAATTTTTATTTAGGTCCTATAATCCTTTGACCAGCTGTCTTAGCAGATCCCTTCCAGTCCCTCCGGACCGCAGAGGATTGTCCAGCACCTCATCTATGAATCCGAAGAGGCCTGTGGCATAAATGGCATAGAAGTCCCTGGCGAACTTCAGGGCTTCTTTCACATCCTTGAAGCAGCGGACCTCCATCTCGCTGTCATTCAATGAGGCGATCTTGCTATCGGCCACAAAGCTTGAGAAGCCGCATGAGGCCTTGGCCGGCTGAACTGCATCAATATTCACAGGCACGCCACCAAAGAGCCTGTAAACGCCGATTATCAGGCCCTCCCGGCCGCCGTCCTCGTCTGCCTCCAAGGCGACCTCCTCATCCAGGCACTCAGGCTGAGGAATCAGATGGGATTCTATGATGACAGAGAATGAGCCGTTGCTCTGCATGTTCCGGGCCTCAGATATGGTGACGGCCTCAAAGATCACTCCAAGCCTCACTGGCTTGCCAGCGCCCAGATTACATTGCCACCTATCATTCTCAGCATATATCGTCCTGTCATCCAGCTCAAGAATATTCAGCATTGCAGATCCCTTTTAAAGGCGATGCTTCTGGAACATAATTCCTTTCCTCAGAAAGCAGATGGCATAAATAAGGGGCATCAATTCAGCAGTAAGACACGCAATTCCTATCCCAGCGAACCCTGGAGAATTTTCATAAACTCATCCACATACCTCACAGCCCAGTCATCGCTCATTAAGGGATGTGTATAGAGGAATGTGCAGAACATCTCACCCGATAGAGTCGCAACATTCAGCATCATGGGATAGTTGCCTGCCGGCTGGTTGGCCAGTGCGTAAAATGCTTTGATCCTGTGATCTCCACAGGCGGTCTCTATCGCCGGTGCACCCATGTTGCTGCAGCTGAGCCCCAGATTGAAGCACTCTGCTGGACTGACCACCAGATCATTCACCATCTTTTCCAGCGCTGCCAGATCGAACTCCCGAGGCAAGTTTGTCTGCAGGGGGATGGCTGCATTGAGCATTCTCTGGTAATCCTCAGCCAGCTCATACAGGTCTGAATCTTTCCTAACCTGCTGGTGATATGTGGCAGCCGCAGCAAAATAGCATCCCAGGTAGTCATCATCAACTGGAGGAGCAGTCTTATCTCTCAGGTTCACCAGGGTGAAGAGGGGCGAGCTGATGGCGGCCCCCGCCAGGTGTTGCGCTGCAAGCAGCATGGCTGAGTTCAGCACGGCATTTACAGTCGCGCCCCTTTGGTGACACCCTGATTTGAGCGTTCTTACAGCATCGGCACCTATCTTTCTGTAGATAGCTTTGGTCTGCCGTCTGTTATACGGCTCATTTCTATGATACCTCCAGGTCGTCAGCAGTTCGGGCTGAACCTGCGATGCTGCCTTGTTGGCGAGAAATTCATCCCATGACAGCGGGTTTTGGAGCATGAGTTCCACTGGCGACTTCAGCCTATGGGCAGGCAGATCAATAGGTACATTTTTGCTCAGAGCTGAGAGGATTTGCAGCAGGTCGCTGAAGAGGTGGATGATGGAAATGCCATCTCCTGCCGCGTGGTTCATGGTCAAGACGACCTCGTGACCTGCACCGTCGTCCTCGCCTCCATAAAGGAGAGTCATGGACCACAGGAACTTTTCAGCCTGGATTATCTTGGTCAGCTCAGAGTCCACTATCCTCTCCCAGTGGCGGTCATCCTCACGCTGCAGAACCCTCACAGGA
>DATMZB010000019.1:0-8809 GCA_035560655.1 Methanotrichaceae archaeon
CCTATGCAGTGGATGTCTCAAGCGGGGTTGAGAGCAAAGGAAGAAAGGATGAAGTCCTGGTAAAAAATTTCATAAAAGAGGTCAGGTCATGCCAATAGAGCCAGCACAGCCGGTGTTCGTGGATGTCACAGAGAAGGTCAGCGTGGACGCTCCGCTATCCCTGTATCTGGCACTGCGGAGCAGGAGGTACCCCTATCTCCTGGAGTCTGTTGAAAAGTCGGGCCAGAGGGCCAGGTTCTCGTTCGTCGGCGCCGATCCCTCAGCGCTGGTCACTGTGAAGAACCGATACCTGAAGATGGATTTCTTTAACGGAGGAAGACAGGAGATGCTTCAGAGGCTCTCGGCATGCGTGGACGTCTCTGAGAGCGGCTCTGCACTCCAGGGTCCGATAAAGCCCGGGTTTGACCTCTTCGATGCTCTCAGGGCTGCCATTCCATCTCGCAAGGGAGAGTCCAACAGCTTTGGAAGGCAGGTCTTCACAGGAGGCGGAATAGGCTACCTGGCATATGACCTGGTAAAAGAGCGCCTCGGCAAGGAATCATCCTCAGCAGCGCCTGATGCCCAGTTCGCACTGGCTGAGAGCACATTCATCTTCGACCACCTCATGAGGAAGGTCTACTTCACAGTGACTCCCATACTCCCGGGGGCCAAGGTCAACCTGATTGAGACGATAGGCGGCATAGATCCCGACGACTCTGATGCCGGAGAGATAGACGGCGACCTGCTGGGTGCAGGAGACCCGGATGTCTATCAGGAGGCGGTAAGGCGGGCCAAGGTACACATCGCTGATGGAGACATATTCCAGATAGTACTGGCCAGGTCTGCCAAGGTCCATCTCAGGTCGAGCTCAGTAGATCTTTACAGGAAGCTGAGGTCGATAAACCCCAGCCCTTACACATACCTCTTCGAGTTCGGCGATATCTCAATAGTCGGTGCCTCGCCGGAGACTCTATTCAGCACCTATGACAGAAAGCTGAGGGTAAACCCAATAGCCGGCACCTGCCCGCGCGGAAGGACTGCAAAGGAGGATGAGTCCCTGGCAAAGGCAATGCTTGGAGACGAGAAGGAGAGGGCAGAGCATGTAATGCTAGTAGACCTGGGAAGAAATGATGTCCGGGCTGTGTGCAGGTCGGGCACGGTTGCTGTGGAGGACTTCATGTCGGTCCTGAAGTACTCGCATGTGCAGCACATTGAGACCACTGTCACAGGGACGCTCAGGGATGAGTGCGACCAGTTCGATGCTGCCAGGTCGGTATTTCCTGCAGGGACGCTCTCTGGAGCGCCGAAGCTGCGGGCCATGGAGATCATAGACGATCTTGAAACTGAGCCAAGAGGCATATACGGAGGCGGGGTTGGCTACTTCTCAACAGACGGCAGCTCCGACTTCGCCATAGCCATAAGGTCCATCATGGTCCGTGACGGCCTGGCTCTGGTTCAGGCCGGAGCCGGCATAGTCGCCGATTCCGACCCGCTGAGGGAGTATATGGAGACAGAGAGGAAGATGGCTCCTATGAGGCACGCACTGGGGGCGCTGCAATGAACCGGCCCATACTCTTCGTGGATAATCAAGACTCATTTGTATGGAACCTGGTGGATTATGTATCCCAGTTCTATCCAGAGACTGAGGTCTTCTCAAACAAGGTATCTCTATCTGAGGTCAAGGCTTTGGGACCAGGAGGGATAGTGATCTCTCCGGGACCGGGCCACCCGGCAAACCCCAGGGACATAGGGAGCTGCCTGGATATCATCAGGCAGTTTTCGCACCTGCCCATACTGGGGGTATGCCTGGGACACCAGGCAATGAACCTGGCATATGGAGGAACCATAACACACACCAGGCCCCTGCACGGCAAGACCTCCAAGATATTCCATGACGGAAGAGGGATATTTAGGGGGCTGGAGAGCCCGCTTGTGGGGGGAAGGTACCATTCCCTGGCTGTGGAGACGCTGGCTCCAGATCTTGAGATCTCGGCCAGGACAGAGGACGGGGTGGTGATGGGTTTAAGGCACAAGACCCTGCCCACAAGCGGGCTCCAGTTCCACCCTGAGTCGGTCCTGACGCCGGACGGCAAGAAGATAATCTCCAACTGGATAGAGGACGTGCTGGCTTGCAGCTCCACCCATTGATTGAGGGATTTCTGGCCAACCGGAACATCTCCAATCCAGTGCCGTCCGGGGTTGAGGGCCAGCGCCGGGACCTGGTGGACAGTGCCAGGTCCCTGAAGGCCAGAGGCCTGATACCCATCATAGCTGAAATAAAGCCTCGAATATTGGGCAGGCCTCTGGTTGAAGGCGAGGTGGCAGTTTATGCCGGGGCTTATGCTTCTGGCAGCGCCTGCGCAATATCAGTGCTGACTGAGCCCGGATACTTCATGGGGTCTCTGAAAAATGTGGCAATAGCCCGCAGAGAAGGCCTGCCGGTGCTGCGAAAGGATTTCATTACAGACATGAGGCAGATCCGCGAGGTATATGCAGATCTCATCCTGCTGATAGCTGCACTGCCCATAGACCTGCAGGGGTTCATCTCTGAAGTCAGGTCGTTTGGATCAGAGCCCATGGTCGAAGTACACACCGATGAGGAGCTTGAGCGGGCACTGAATACAGATGCCAGGATCATAGGGATCAACAACCGCAACCTCAGCACCCTGGAACTGGACTTGGCTACGTTTGAGCATCTGGCGCCTCGTGCCAGGGAGGCTGGCGCCTTCCTGATCGCTGAGAGCGGGGTACATACCAGGGCAGATGCTATGAGGATGGTCGAGGCCGGAGCCGATGCCCTGCTGGTGGGAACTAGCCTAATGGAGAATCCATCTACACTGGCAGAGCTGAATGGATTCAAGCTTTGCTGACAGGAGCTGAATGTCATAGCCAAGACGCGATCCAAGGGCGGATGCTGGCTGACGAGGAAAGATGACATTCCAACTGGCAAATGTTGTGCCCTGGGGCAGATCCTTTGAGGAGTACATATCAATGTTTGCGCTCTCAGAGCAGGACCTGCACAAGTCAATCCTGGGCTGTGCAGATGGGCCTGCCAGCTTCAACTGCGAGCTGACAGAGCGTGGAGGCTCCATCATATCTGTTGATCCTCTCTATGAGTATGGGGGACAGCAGATTAAGCAACGGATAGATGAGACATTCAATGAGATCATGAAGCAGACGCGGGAGAACATGAATGAGTTCATCTGGACGAACATCTCATCGGTTGAGGAGCTTGGGCGCGTGCGCATGGAAGCCATGGCAAAGTTCCTCTTCGACTATGACCGCGGCAGATCTGAAGGCAGGTACAGGCCGCAGTCGCTTCCCTCCCTGAGCTTTTCTGATGACCAGTTCCAGATGGCGCTATGCTCGCACTTCCTCTTTCTGTACAGCGATCATCTCGATCTGGAGTTCCATATCAGGTCAATAAGGGAGATGTGCCGTGTCTCTTGTGAGGCCAGGATCTTTCCACTGACCAAGCTTGGGGCGTCTATCTCGCCTCACCTTCAGGCAGTGGTCGATCATTTTGAGGATGAAGGTTACGAAGTCGATATTGCCAGAGTGCCATATGAGTTCCAGCGGGGCGGGAACCAGATGCTTCGAATCAGAAAAACGTAACAGATCACCGCACCAAGCCGGTGATATCACTATATCACAGCGTTCTTGCTGGATAAACAGCGTTCTTGAGGATGATCTCAGTGGGATCTCGGTTGATGGGCGAATTATGACGGATCTGCTGGACGACCAAAAAGCTCTACAAGTGCATTGAAGTACCATACCTCAAAAAGATGCTTTATCGAAGAGGGATGCTTATCAGGGAGGTGATGCGAAGCATTTGGCGCATCCTGTACCACATCATCATATACATTTAGAATCCCACGTCGATGTGAGATAGAGGAATTAATCATGCCAAGAGAATATTTATTGATCACTCTCTGTGTTTTATGCTTGACTTCTATGACCGCCTTTGCAGCCAGTAATCCCATAGAGCTCGGCCCTGCTAAGATCTCAATGGACTTGACAGCAATGGGCGACTACAAAATCGAGAAGGAAAGCCCTTACACTGATAATCATCCAGGAAAAGGCTATGATTTCTCTTACCAGATACACACTGCAAGCATATCACGCGGCAGTACCGACGATCAGGTAAAGGTCGAGGTCCACCAGATGGATTCTCAGGAATCTCTAAACTCAGCAGTCCCGCAGCTGAAGGGCAGCATCGGCCTGGAGCATTGCGTTAAGGAATCCGGGCTCTTGAGCAAGAGGGCGAAGACCGATCAGGAATCATACACCATAGACGGCCGGGAGGGATTGCTCATGAAGGTCGATGAGGGTGGGGATGAGCCTAGATATATAGCTGTATACAGCCCCGACCAGGAGAACGGCTCTGGGACGGTAGTGTGCATCATCAGCTCCGACCTGCCTTGGGATGCCACAAAAGTGCTGTTCCAGTCTGTGAGGACACAGCTCAAATAGATCGGGCTTGGAATAATCTCAGGGAATGCGCCTCAGACTAAAAGGCATATGCCATTTTCTTTTTACGGTGCCAGGTAAGAAGGCCATAGCGAGGCGCATGCATGGCCTGACCGCCAGGCAGATTACCTCTTCAGCTTCTGCCGCTCCTCTTTCTTCCTCTCGACCCTGTACTCGTCAATCAGGCTCTCCAGCCATTCAGTCTTGGCCTCGGCCTGCCTAACCTTCATCCTCTCAGCCCAGTCAGCCTTGGCAGCCTCAAGCTCAGAGGGGTTGACGAATGCCACTGTGTCTATCCTGGCTATGGGCACCTGGCTCGATGAGAATACAGGAATGCCTCTCTCCCTCAGGTATTCCAGAGCCGTGGGCGCCATCTCGCTGTCCGTAATTATCGCTTCAATGCCCCTCTCTATGAGCAGATCAGCAGCCTTTGGCCCGCCACCGCTTGCATCCTCCAGGAGTATCAGATCCCCTTTGCCGATTCCCCATCTCTCGGATGCCGCCAGCACCGACTCCCTGGAGAATGCGCCAACAACCTTGAGCCTCTTGAAGCCCTTCAGAGCCTCTATCTTCTCTGCCTTCCTCTGCTTGGAGAGGTCCTGCTTGAGCCTCCTTGCATACTTCCTCTCTGACCTCAGCAGGCCCCGCAGCCTCTCTATCTCCTTGTCCCTGATCTTGATCTCGTGGTCTCGCTTGACCTCCCTGGCAGACTTGTCTTTGAGCCTCTCAAGGCTCTTGCTGACCCTGGACAGGGACTCATCCTTATCAGCCATCTCTGTCTTGAGCTCGTCCACATAGGCCCTGAGCGTCTTTATCTGCTCTGAGAGCTGCAGGCTCCTGGCCGCTGCTTCAGTGGGCGCGGGAGCGGCCTCAACAGGAGCTGTCGCCGGCTTTGCCTCCTCAACTGGCTGAGCAGTCAGCTCACCAATGGCACTCTCTATAGACCTGCCCCTGACCACCAGCGCCTTCACCTCGTCAGGATCTATCTCCGGCGGCGATTTCTTCTCTACCTGGAGGAATTTATTCTTATAACGCTTGAATGCGCTTATGGCCGCAGCCAGTGAATCCCTCTCGTGATCGTTCCTGTACCCGTGCTCCTTTGCAAGTGCGATCTTCTCCTCTGCAGGGACATCCATTCCGGGAGAGTATAGAACAGAGTTGAACGTCCTCTTGATCTTCTCCACAGCTCCCGGAGTTGGAAACACGTCAGTTGCCACTATCAGGGGTTTTCCTCTAGCCGCTATCCACTCTATGACGTCCGAGGGCGACATGGCCCTGGCACTTATGAGGTCTATGAGGTCGCCCCTGAGGTTCAGGGCTGCAATCCCTGTGGTGGTTCCGGGGTCTATGCCCACTATTATGTAGCCGCGCCTTTGAACCAGTGGCGTGAACTGGAGCTTTGGCCTCTCTATGCCCTCAACCCTGACCTGGGCATCACAGTAATACCCGGGGCTGACGTGGATCTTATCGCGGGGAGCATCCACAACGAACTCTGCCCTGGTGTAGCCCCCGAGGCCCTCAACTGCATGGGTGCTGTAGTTCAGGCCTGAGTCCTTGAGCTGCTTTTCAACCTCTCTTGCCAGGCCCTTGACTGCGCCGTGGATCTTCCTTGAGTACCTGTTCTGGGACCAGCCGCCTCTACCAGGCGAACGCCTCCGGCTGACCTTGATCCAGGTGCGGTCCTCGAAGGCTGATAATGCCTGGCCCACGCCCTTGGACGCCAGCCTTGCACAGGCCTCAGCCTCCTCTAAAGGGTTCAGCCGATCAAAGGTCATCCCGTGCCACTTGGCAAGCTTTGTCAGAGCCTCGGGCTTGTCGCCTCCTGTGACCTGGACAAGCCTTGTGCTCGCTGGCATCTGCCGCAGAAGGGAGACCAGCTCGGCCCGCCCTGAGGCCAGCTCATGGACGTTGTCCACTGCCACTACCTCGGGCTGCATCTCCCTTATCAGCCTGATCAGCTTGTGCCTGCTGATCATGTGGTAGGTGGATGCGCCCTCGCCGTCCAGGATATAGAGAGAGTAGCTGGGCGGGTGACGGCTGTTAGGCGACCCGCTGGCTATGTCCACGCCAAAGATGAGTCCCAACTCTATTCCACCTCTTGGGCCGGAGCAGCTGGTGCTGCCGGCCCTTTTATCCCTGCCAGGGCGTCTTCCAGTGATGCCTTCAGCTTGTACTTTCTATCAAAGAACCTCAGGACATTTGACACATCCCTCTCCAGGAGCTCTTCTGCATTGGGGTGGTCTGTGGGCACAGCCTGGGGCCAGTCTATGATCTTGATCTGGTCCTCGAGGACTATGACGTTGTACTCGCTGAGGTCTGCATGGATTATGCCCAGGCCGTAGGCGGTCTTTACCTCCCCGAGGATGATCTCCAGGGCCTCCTCCGGGTTGGACAGGGTGATCCTGCCCAGGCCCGGGCCGCAGATGAGCTCCATGGCTATGGCGTGCCTGCTCAGGGCCACAGGCCTGGGTATTGAGACCTGAGGATAGAGGCGCTGCATTATTCCAAACTCGTGTCGAGCCGAGCGACGTGCCGCATGTATCCATGCGCATCTTGATCCATCATTTAAGTGCTCCCTGTCCCGACGGACGTGCTTGAAGCTGGTCCTGCCCTCGCGGTGGAACTTTATGGCCAGAGGAATTTGACCAAGAGCCTCATACACCACTGACTCCTTGCCCACCCCAATCTTTTCGCCTATGCAGGTTACGGCATTTTTTTCAGAAAAGTCCTGCAAGGCGAGGATATCGTAGGCATCGAAATCCATGCGGTACCCCAGGTAGTGAATCGTCTCCCTGGCCACCAGGCCCATGTCAGACAGCCTGGAGAGCCTGTAATCCGCCTTATCAATGGGCAGGCCGGTGATGCGCGCTATCTCGTTTACTGGAACCCACTCATGGGTCCGCATCCCGGCTTCTATGCCCTTTAGAGTAGAGAAATCATCTCGGCTCAGTCTAAGAAATGTCTCTGCGAGATTTACCACATATTTCAGATGGTCATAATTAAATTAAACCTTTGTCCTACTGGTAGGCACCCCACTTCTCCTCCAGGTGAGGTGAGCGCAGGGTCTCCATGACATAGTCTGCAAACTGGGCGCCTGTAGCTCCATCGGTTCTGCCGGTCATGACCACCTTCTTCTCATACTGGCCGCAGATGTCCAGAGCCATCTCCATCACTCTGGCTTTCTCAACAAATCCTATGTGTCGCAGCATCATGACCACGGCCCTCATCATGCTTGCCGGATCTGCATAGGCAGCTCTTCCCTCCTGGACCATCCTCGGAGCCGAGCCGTGTATCGCCTCGAACATCGCATAGCGCTTGCCGATATTGGCGCTTCCGGCGGTGCCCACGCCGCCCTGGAACTCAGCAGCCTCATCTGTCAGGATGTCGCCGTATAAGTTTGGCAGAACTATGACCTTGAAATCGGTGCGGCGCTTGGCATCTACAAGCTTTGCTGCCATTATGTCCACGAACCAGTCATCGAACTTGATCTCAGGATACTCTTTGGCAATCTTTCTGGCCGTCTCCAGGAACTTGCCATCAGTTGTCTTGATGACATTGGCCTTGGTTACAGCCGAGACTCTCTTTATGCCGTTCTTCTTTGCATACTCAAAGGCCAGCCTGATGATGCGCTCAGCGCCCTGGGCCGTGATCACCTTGAAGTCCACTGCCAGGTCGTCAGTCACATTGAACCCGCTGCTTCCAAGGACATACTCCCCTTCGGTGTTCTCCCTGTAGAAGATCCAGTCTATCCCCTGGTCTGGGACCTTCACCGGCCTGACATTGGCAAAGAGGTCAAGCTCGCGCCTCATCGAGACGTTTGCGCTCTCAAGGTTTGGCCAGGGGTCTCCCTTCTTGGGCGTGGTGAGCGGGCCCTTGAGGATCACGTGGCATGCCTTCAGTGCAGATAGTGCATTCTCTGGAAGAGCCTTCATGGCCGCGGCCCTCTCCTCTATTGTCAGGCCCGGGACGTCCCTCAGCAGAACCCGGCCATCTTTTATCTCATCAGAGAGGAGGTACTCCATTACCCGCACCGCCTCCTTGGTGATGTACGGGCCAATCCCATCTCCTCCAACGATGCCTATTATTATGGGCTTGATTTTGCTGTAATCGGACCAATCCTCTCCTGCCTTCATCTGCTCTACGCGCAAAAGCTGTTTCTCAAGCAGCTTGCCGAAGTGCTCCTTCGCCTTCTCGATGGCCTGGGTTTGCGACATGTCCTACACCTCTTGTCCCCGGATAAAGGTCTACTGAGCTCATCAACCTTTTGTATCACCAAAGATATAAAGGAAAATGATAGAATTACTTAGGAGGATAACATGCCGATAGGTGCTATAATATTCTACATCATATTGTTCTTGAT
>DATMZB010000020.1:0-11852 GCA_035560655.1 Methanotrichaceae archaeon
ACTTCGCCAGGCGGTCTCCCAATATTATAATCGCTCTGGGACATAATAGCCAGAGCTGGATCTCTCTTTATGCGGAAGGCTCAATGCAGAGGTGCCAGGGAGCGGGCATAAAGGATACAGTAGAAGCGCTCAAGGCTGCTATGGGTACCAGAGAGAAGGATATGGATATTGAGAAGATATGGAAGGTCTACTACACCAGCCATCTCTGTCCAGAGCGAAGGAATATTGAGGGCTTTCATAGAAGGATGCCTAGAAAAGCCCTAAATTCAGCAGGGCAGATCCAAGAGCAGAATAAAAATGGAGTCAGCCTCTTTGAATTCTTCAACCTGAAATGAGAGACGATTTTAGGGCATGGATGCATGCTTCTGGATGCTATTCCAATTAAAATTGATGAGCAATGTATGATTAAGGATTTAGGCTAAATAAAATGGAAATTCATAACCCCGAAAAAAATTGGGGTAGGAACTCCCTGGTCAGATAGTTCCAGAACTCTATGATATACTGGCTATAGAGTATCCAAATAAGGACGAAAATCCCGAAGATGATGTAGAGGTTGGTGATATACACCAACCACTGGAGTAACCTCATCTTCTTTTCGGGAGTTCCGAACCATTCTTTGGCCTTTCTTTCAAACCAGTTGGGCATATTTTAGCTTCAGCTAGTGGCCGGGGCGGCCTCTGGGGCTGCTGCGCTGGCTGCTGCCAGTGCTGCTGCCTTCTTGGCCTCCTCTTCCTTGACGCGAGCCTGGGCTTTGCCCTTGAGCTTCTTGAGCCTGACCACGTTGTCCCGGTCCATCTCCTCCAGGGCGAATCCTATGAACCTGATGGTATCCTTGAGATCGGGTATGACCTTGAACTCAAGACCGTTAACCCTTCTCTTGGTGGACTCGATATCCTCGACCAGCCTGATTGTAGCGGTCTCGACCTCTGCAGCCAGTATGATCTTATCCATCAATTTCTCATAGGCCTCGGCAGCCTCGTCAACGGCAGCGCTCGTGCCTATGATGCCGTAGCCGCGCTCATACATTTTCTTTTGTACGGACTCGGCCTTGATCTTTGGCACTACTACTCCCATGACGTTTCTGGACTCAAGCTCAATGGAGGGCGACTTTTGCAGGGCATAGGCCACAGAGCTGATGGCAACTGTGCCATCTATAGCCTTGGCCATGTTCAGCCTCTGCTCTGCGATGATGAGGTTCTCCACCAGCTCTTTCCTGACTGTCTTCGCCCTGTTCAACACCTCAAAAAATTCGATCATGAGGCCGTCGCGCTTCATCTTGAGGAGCGAGTGACCGGTCTGTGCTACTTTGATCCTTCTTCTGAGGGCAATGAGCACTGCCCTGGTCGGCTTTGTTCCTCTGATTACGGGCATGATCTCACTTCTTTGGTGCTTCGGCTTGCTTTGCGGCGCCTGCGTATTTCGGGTGGTAAGCCTTGATGTATTTATCGTCTATCCTGGTGAGCATGGCCTCGGGCAGATCCTTGAGCAGGTCCCAGCCGATGGCCAGGGTGTCGAAGATAGACCTGTCCTCATCCCTGCCCTGGTTGACGAATCTCTTCTCGAACTTATCGGCGAAATCCAGAACGAGTCTATCACGCTCTGAGAGAGCCTCTTTGCCGACGATGGCTGCAAGGCCGCGGAGATCGTTGCCCTCTGCATAGTATGCGTAGAGCTGATCTGACACTGCCCTGTGATCCTCGCGGGTATGGCCCTTGCCGATTCCGGAGTTCATCAGCCTGGAAAGTGAGGGTCTGATGTCGATAGGGGGATAAATTCCCTTCCTGTGAAGCTCACGGGAGATGATGATCTGGCCCTCAGTGATGTACCCAGACAGGTCTGGGATTGGGTGGGTGATATCGTCTCCTGGCATCGTCAGGATTGGGAACTGGGTAATTGAGCCCTTCTTTCCGCGGATGATTCCAGCGCGCTCGTAGTTGGTTGCCAGGTCGGTGTACATGTATCCTGGGTAGCCGCGGCGTCCTGGAACTTCTTCACGAGCTGCTCCCATCTGCCTGAGAGACTCGCAGTAGTTGGTCATGTCCGTGTAGATGATGAGCACGTGCATGTCCAGATCGAATGCGAGGTACTCGGCGCAGGTGAGACCTAGCTTGGGTGTGAGAAGTCTCTCCACAGCGGGATCGTCTGCCAGGTTGAGGAACACGACTGCCCTCTCCAGGGCTCCGGTCCTCTCGAAGTCGGCCATGAAGTGCTGAGCCTCTTCGTTGGTGATACCCATTGCGCAGAAGATAACTGCGAATGCTTCAGCCTCGCCAAGGGCCTTTGCCTGTCTGGCGATCTGCAGGGCGACATCGTTGTGTGGAAGTCCTGATGCTGAGAAGATAGGCAGCTTCTGACCGCGCACAAGAGTGTTGGTACCATCGATTGTGGAGATACCAGTCTGAATGAAAGATCTTGGCTTCTCTCTGGATGCTGGGTTGATGGCAGCTCCGGAAATCTCTCTCTCCACATCTGGGACGATGGCTGGTCCGCCATCCCTTGGCCTGCCGGATCCTGACAGAACACGTCCGATAATGCTTGGTGCCAGAGGCATCTTGATGACGTCTCCGGTGAACCTGACAGCGCTGTCCTTTGATAGTCCGCCGGTACCCTCGAAAATCTGGACGACCACGATCTCATCCGAGGTATCGAGCACCTGTCCCCTCTTCACATCTGTGCCGGTCCTGATCTCGACGAGCTCACCGAATCCCACTGGCTCGGTCTTCTCCACGAAGATGAGAGGGCCCTTGATCTCGTTAATAGTCTTGTATTCCTTGGTCATTGCAAATCCTCCTCACTTCAGTGCCTTGAACTCGGAGTCCATCTGAGCCAGTACCTTCTCGAGTATGGGCTCGTATTGCTCCTCAAGCCGCACCTTGGCCAGGGCATCCTTGGATGGTACAGACTTGACCGCCTCTACTGCCGCCCCCCTGGAGAGTGCATCAAAGGCGTAGTCCCTGTACTTCAGGATGGCTGCCAGCAGATCTGCCTGCTTCTTGTACGGGCAGAATGTATCTACCGGGTGGAATGCGCTCTGAGCGAGCCAGAAGTTGATGATCATCCTTGCGACTTCAAGGGTGATCTGCTGGTCCTCAGGCAGGGCATCCGAACCGACGAGCATCACTATCTCTTCTAGCTCGGCATTCTCCTGCAGAATGGCCATGGCTCTTCTCTTGTTCTTGTTCCAGTCTGGGGTGACGTTCTCTGTGAACCAGGGCTCGAGATCTTTGTCGTACAGCGAGTAGGAATCCAGCCAGTTGATGGATGGGAAGTGCCTGCGCTGTGTGAGCTTGGAATCGAGTGCCCAGAACACCTTGACCATCCTCAGCGTATTCTGAGTGACGGGCTCTGTGAAATCTCCACCGGCTGGAGAGACTGCTCCAACGACGCTGACGGAACCCTCTCCGCCATTGAGGACTTCTGCACGGCCAGCTCTCTCGTAGAAGTCAGCGAGCTTTGCTCCGAGGTATGCGGGATAGCCCTCCTCGCCAGGCATCTCTTCTAGACGGGATGCTAGCTCTCTCATGGCCTCTGCCCACCTTGAGGTGGAGTCAGCGGTCATCATGACATCGTAGCCCATATCCCTGTAGTACTCGGAGGTGGTCATTCCAGTGTAAACGGAAGCCTCTCTTGCGGCCACAGGCATATTGGATGTGTTGGCGTAAACAATAGACCTCTCCATCAGGGGCCTGTTGGTCCTGGGGTCGACCAGCTCTGGGAACTCGTGCAGGAGATCAGCCATCTCATTGCCGCGCTCGCCGCATCCCACGTATACCACTATATCGACATCTGCCCACTTGGACAGGGTCTGCTGCATGACAGTCTTTCCAGTGCCAAATCCGCCTGGAATGGCTGCGGTTCCGCCCTTGGCAAGGGAGAAGAATCCGTCGACGACCCTCTGTCCAGTCCTCAGTGGGATGGTTGGGGCCAGCTTCCTTGTGACGGGCCTTGGCTGTCTCACGGGCCACTTCTGCATCATGGTGAGCTTTGTGCCATCTTCAAGGACGGCTACGGTCTCATCGACTTGGAAGTTGCCAGAGTAGATCTCCTTGATGGCTCCGCCCTTGGCTTTGGGTGGTACCATGATCTTGTGATTGATGAGGAGCTGCTCTTGTACCTCGCCGAAGGCCTGTCCGGGCTTTAGAACGTCGCCCTTCTTGGCTACGGGCTTGAACTCCCACTTCTTCTTGTGATCTATTCCATCTACGAACAGACCCCTGCTGATGAAGTCTCCAGATTCCTCAGCCAACTTTGTCAGAGGCCTCTGGATACCGTCATAGATAGATGTGAGGATTCCTGGACCCAGCTGTGCTACCAGTGGAGCGCCTGTCTCCTTAACGGGCTCGCCTGGCTTGACGCCGGAGGTATCCTCGTATACCTGAATGATATGTTTATTGCCGGAAATGCCGATGACCTCGCTCATCAGCCCTTCATTGCCGACCAGGACCAGGTCGTACATCGAAGACTTCAGGCCTGTAGCCTGAACCACTGGCCCGGCAACTCGCTTAACTTTGCCTACTTCCATAAATCGACACCTATTGCTCTTTTAATCTTCTCTCTCATCTCTGTGCTCAGCTCGGTTCCGATGGAAATTACAGTCGGCCTGACAGACTCGGACAGCTGCTCCTGCAGCCTCTTTGGGAGGCTGTTAAAATCCTTTTGCGTAAGCACAAGGATTCCAACATTGGGGTCAGCCATGGCCATTTCTATCTTAGAGACAAGCTCGTCCTCTGTGCTGGCCGAATATGCCTTCTTTATTCCAGCGAGGCTAAACCCGAGAACACTATCGCCGCTTCCAACTACTGCTATCTCCATTAAGCCACCACCACTTGCTCCTCAATGAGCTCTGACGGGAGACCAGTCTCCTTTCCCAGAGCGATCTTGCGGATATTAGCGACCTCGGTGTCCTTGCTGACTATGTATCCCAGAACCGGCAGGATGGATAGCGGATGATAGTTTGACAGGGCCCAGGCATACCTGACAAGGTAAGCCTTCAGCCTGGCCTCAATCCTGCTAATTGCCTCCACATTGGGCGTTGCGATATCGGATATCGCGGACCAGAACGGATAGCCTTCCAGGCCCCGCAGGAACTCTGCAAAAGGCTGTCCAGCCATGCGAGCGAGCTCGTCCTGGTACTTTCCGCCAGGTATGAGGTTCTCCTGGATGATGGCAGCATCGATTCCGGCCTTGTTCATCCTGAATAGGGTGACCAGGTTCCTTATATCGATTTCTCTCCTCACGTACTTGAGGAGCAGGCCGCCGCCTACCGAGAGAGTTCCTCCAACTGCTCGCTCCATTCTGAAGTAGTAGAGCTTATCCAGGGCGTTTTCGACACCTGCCAAATCCTTGCCATCGTACTTGGACAGGGCCTCGGCATAGTCTGTGCCCTCAAAGGCGGATATGACTTCCTGGACAGAACTCTTCTTAGTCAGCTCATCAAGGAACTCCAGAGAGAGCTCGCCTGCAGGGACCAGATACTTGTTGATCTCTACATCGCTTGCTCCGTAGAACTTTCCTCTCAGAATGGTCTTTATATTCCAGATATCCCAGCGCCTGAGATACTCTAGGATGAGGAACGCGGGCTCATCTATAGAGACATCTTGGAGCTTCTTGTAGGTCTTTGCCAGGTTAGCGAAGGTCGCGTGCTCTATGAGCTCCGAGCCCTTGAAGTCCTTGGAGAGAGAATCTATCTCGTCCTTGTACTGGGTCTCTTCAAGGTATCTGGCTATCTCTGATGTGTCCATAGCCAGCATCCTCGGATACATCTCTGCGGGTATGAGCTTGGTCTTCATGGCCCGAACTCTGCCCGTGATATACGCGTACTTCACAGGTTGTCCGAACTTCGGCAAACGTAGTACCGGCATCGTCCTCACCCGAACAATATCCTGGAAACCTCTTTCATGTGGTTCTCGAATACCTCACGCGCAAGAGTTTCGTAGGTCAGATCGTAACGCAGAGCACCGTCTTTGCTCTCAGCTACCACGCCGCCAATTATGTCCAGGTTGCCTCCATAATTGGGGGCGAGAGAGGATACGAAGGCCGCATCCTTCTGATTGGAATAGACCTTCATATCCTTGAGGTTGTAAGGTGCCAAGAGCTGCTTTATGAGAGCCTCATTGTCCTTCTTGGAGATGTTCTTGATGGAATCAAAGAGCTTGGCTCTTGCCTGCTCCATCGTTTCCTTGTGGACGTTTAGCTCTGATCTCTTGACTTCGAGGTGAGCGCTGGAAATCTCCCTGCGCTCTATGGCCTCGACTGCGTGTTCAACCTCAACTTCTTTCCTGGCTTTTATCTCTGCGGCACGGTCCCTAGCTTCCTGTAGAATCCTTGCAGCCTCTTGGTCGGCCTCAGTGTTTATGACTGCGACCTTGTCCTTGCTGGTTGCAAGAATATCTTCAACTACTGCATCTAGTGCCATTGCCTCTCACCCTTGTAATGGCCCGCTTAAGAGAGCATTGCGGCGAAAGGTGTCCAGGCGAACATCAGGATCAAGGATACGGCCAGGCCGAAGATGATCAGGGTCTCGGGCAGAAGCATCAGGAACAGTCCCTTGCCGAGGAATCCGGGCTCCTCTGCAACGACGCCCACCACAGCAGCTCCAATGCCTTGCTCACCCATACCAGCACCGATACCGGCGAGACCAGTTGCAAGTCCAGCGCCTACAGCCAACAATCCATACAGTATTCCAGCATCCGTTATTGCCATTTTCCTCAAACCTCCTTATAGATATTACAATTACTCAATTCAGAAATCATGCCTTCAAGAACCTCCGGACATGTCCGAAGGGGCTGTACTCAACTCCACCGCCATGTGCGCTGTAGAACTTGGTGAACATCTCCACGTAATGCAACCTGAGAGGGTGCATGAATGGCGATAGTATGCCAAGCAGCATGTTGATGAAGTGTACTATGAATAATACTGCCAATCCTGCAATTGTAGCGATTATAGTTGGGCTCTCTGCGCCGCCTGAGAGCATTGGCATTATGACATTGAATGCCAGCTGGTTAGCGGCAAAGGCCAGACCTACTGACGCAAGGCCGATGGCCAGAAGCCTCAGGTAGGATATTAGGTTGCTCACATAGAATGGCACGTGAGCTGCACCCATCGGGCCTTCAGGTCCCATGACGTTCATGACAATTGATACCAAGAGAACTACTCCGCCCAGGATTACCATGATCATTTGTCCCATGACCAGGCCAAGGAGGAATACTGCGAAGAACAACTGGAACAGAAGCACAGGCAGCCTCTCGAAGTAGGCGTGCTTCTTCTCGCCATAATTGAGCTCTGTCTTGATACCAAAGATCGATCCAACGCTGCAATGCAGGACGCCTATGAATATGCTGATGCCTATGAGCATGAGCACGGCGTTAGTGGCCAACCTGTCCATTGGGAAAACCCCGCCGGGGCCAAGCCTGCCAAGCGATCCGTAGACACCCTCGCCGAAGTACTTGCCAGTCTCTTTTAGGATCTCGATCTGGTGTTCTGGCAGGGTACCCATTATCTTCCCCCACAGTCCAAGCGGGCCGAATATCTCGCCAAAGACTGCGCCGAAGATGACAGCCCAAACGCTTGCAATCAGAACTATGTTGCACAGCTGCTGCCACCCATCAGTCTTGAACCTCTTCTTGAGGAGCATAACTGTAAGGAAGGTCATTACTCCGTATCCAATATCTCCCAGGATCATGCCGAACATGACTGGGAAGAACACGAATATGAGCAATGTCGGGTCGAACTCTTTGTACTCCGGTATGGAGTACAGCCTTGTTATCAGCTCGTATGGCTTGACTATGCCCGGGTTGTTCATCTTTGTTGGGATGTCCTCTCCGTGCTCGGCCAAGCTCTCAGCCTCAGCACCATCCAGCTTCTCCACATCAACGCGCCCGCCTGCTGCGGACTCTATATCGGCCTTGAGTTTGCCGAACTCGCCTGTGGGGACCCAGCCGTCTATGACAAAGGCGTTCTCAGTAGTTGCAAACCTGAGTGGTGCCTCAGTCTTCTGGGTCTGGATGGACAGATACTCATCAGTCGCCAGTATCAGATCTTCATACTGCTTCCTCAGGTCCTTGAGCTTCTGGACAAGGGGTGCCTTTTCAGCCTCGAGGCTCTTGGCACTGGACTCAAGGCCGGATATGGCACTGTCCACGCTGCCCTCAAGGTGTGGCACAGAAATCTCTGCAAATCCGTGCTCAGACAGGACCGATGAAACCTCTGCCGCCTTATCTATTGGCACAAACACAGCAACAATGCTTGCGGTCTTGGTGCTGCCGGAGTAGACCTCGCTCTTTGGAGAGACTTTGGCCACATCCGCATCAACCGCTGACTTGACTGTGCCTACAAAGACGGCCAGTGTTTCATAGCCATAATAATCTTCTAGAGGAAGCGGTAGAACAGCCAGGGGTCTTAGCGCCTTTGCCTGATCTAGCTTTGATTTGCTCTCGGCATCGATCGCGGTTATGCGCTCAAAAGTGGAGTTTACCTCGGCTCCGACCTTGTTTACCAGGTCATCCTTCTGGGATAGAACCTGAGAATCAGAGAAGGTCACCGATGGTGCCTTGGATTTGACTTCAAGGTACCTTGACATGGATCTGAGCTTTATCAGATCCTCGGAGTACTCCTTGGCCTTGCCGATGGGCTTGCCCATCTCAAAGCCACTCTGGCTGCCACTGAAGTTTACAAGATGAAGAAGACGTAACTCGTGTAGTTTCTCAACTACAGGCTCCATTACGTCCTTGGACCCGGCGACGACTACGCGACTCATCTCTACGGGTCTAAGCATGTAAAATCCCCATAAACTCCTTTAACAAATAGTCAACTGCCTTGTCCAGCCGTGCGCTCGCGCTGTTCCTCATTGAGTCAACGTTCTTTGCTCCGCCCTGGATGATCTGCTGTTTCTTGGCACTGACATCGCTATTTGCCTTGGCTACACTCTTCTCGTAATACTCCTGAGCGTTTGCCTCAGCGGTCCTCACGATGTTCGCTGCTTCGGTTGTGGCATCGGCGAGCTTTTTGTCCTTTGCTTCCATGGCCCGCTGGACTGCGGCCTTGGAATCGGCCTCTGCCGCTTTAATTTTCGATAAGATATCGTCTCTAGCCATCTGATCCCTCTACATGATCCCTCTCTACACCTCTATTATTTTCAAACAGCGCTACATCACTTTGACTCGTGATAAACGCTTTCTCCCATCCGCATATACCAATATAAACTCTTCGGTTTTGCCATTATACAGACGTCGATATCGATCCATGACTCAAGTTCCCCAAAATTTTAAGGCTGTTTCTAGCTCTTTGTGTGTTTTAGCATATTCATTTATGGGGATACCTTTCTTCCAGGCCTCCGCAGCCTGGACCATGGCCCTCGCGCCTGCCGTTGTTCCTCCTGGATGGCCATGCACTCCGCCCCCGGCCTGGATTATGCAGTCCACGCCGTAGCCATCTAAATTAGCTGCGACCGCAGAGGGGGATATTCCTCCAGATGCCACAGGAAAGACCCTCTTTAGGCCGTACCACTCGCCACGCAGAGCATCCCTGGACAGGTCGTTCTCCTCTACCTCGCGCGCCATCTTGCCCATGTAGCTCCCGGTATGAAGATTGGTGCCGCCGGCAAGTCTCACAAGCCTTGAGATGACAAGCATTGAGATACCATGACCCTTGTCCCTGGTAAGAGCTCCGTGCATGGTTCTGTGGACGTGCACCGGCACGTTCACGTTCCTGGCCAGCCTCTCAAGTGCTGAGAAGCCCGCGGTCAGGACGTCCACCATGACCATGTTAGCTCCGTGATCTATGGCCCGCTGTGCCCTGTCCAGGATCTGGTCCGCGCCTGTGGTGACGTTTACTGCATAGAAGGCCTTCTTTCCAGTCTCCTGCTCGACTTTGTCCAGGGCCGCCATGACCTCTTCTACCCGGTCTACCATGGGACAGAAGCTCTGGTCAGTCAGGGTTTCGTCATCCTTGAGCAGGTCCAGCCCACCGCGAACCGCAGCCGCCGCAACCTGGGCCGTGTCGTGAGGGTTAAGTCCCACCTTGGGCTTGATTATGGTGCCCACAAAGGGCCGGTCATATACGCCCAAAATCTTTCTTGCATCCTCTATGCCAAATTTAGGCCCAAGATGCGCCCGGACAAGGCTCTCTGGAAAGATTACATCCATGAGGCGGACTTTCTTCAAGGTGCCGAGGCCAAAGAGGTTTCCTGCAACCACAGAGAGATACTGTGGGATGTTTCCAGGCTCAAAGAGTTCTTGGGGAAAACCTATCTCCACATAGTCGCCCTCTGCCTTGATTACCCGAGCGGCAAGCTCGCTCTCAGAACCCCGGACCTCTGTCCAGGTGCCCGTGGACTGCTCGGCGGCAATGGCTTCAGCCGCCTTCTTTATGGGCAGGTCCGTCTCCACATGGTATTTCGCGATTAGCTCCATGTCAAATGCTCCATATTGAGAATAGCACTGGCGCTCATAAGGAGCGGCATAGGATATAAGGAGTTGGCTTTAGAGCTAACTGATCAGAGATCAGATGGCATGGGGCGGGATTTGTCAGGCATTGAAGGTCGTATCTGGGCTGAATAGACAGCATGAGCCTGTGCATCAGAGAGGCACCCATGACCATCTGTCATGGGGCATACAGAGCGGTCATGGGGCCAAGATTATAATATTGCCTGTAAAGAGATAGATTAGCAAGGCCGTTTAGGACGCCAGTTCTGTGAGAGACCATGTGAAATAGCGGCCTGCGAGAGGGCCTAGGCCCAATCATATCTACTCGACGGCTGGCAAAAGAACAGCAGAGCTAAAAGAAGTATGGAAAGCTCTAAAAAGGCTTAATGCCGATGGCTGAAAACAGGTAAAGGGATTGAGATGACCAATAAGATCACTATAAGCCTCATAAAAGCGGATGTTGGCGGATATCCGGGACACTCGTCGGTTCACCCTGCCTTGATAGAGACAGCGGAATCCAAGCTCACACAGGCCAAGAAGTCAGGTGCACTGATAGACTTTAGCGTTCTTGCCTGCGGAGACGACCTGGAGCTCATAATGAGCCACAGGAAAGGCGTGGACAATGGAGAGATACACGGCCTGGCATGGGAGACCTTCGAAGAGGCCACAGAGGTAGCCAAGAAGCTCAAGCTCTATGGAGCAGGTCAGGATCTCCTATCAGATGCTTTCAGCGGGAACATCAGGGGCATGGGACCGGGCGTTGCCGAGATGGAGTTCACAGAGCGCGGGGCTGAGCCCCTTGTGGCTTTCATGATGGATAAGACTGAGCCTGGAGCCTTCAACTTCCCCATATACAAGATATTTGCAGACCCATTCAACACAGCTGGCCTGGTAATAGACCCGGCATGCCATCACGGCTTCACATTCGAGGTCTGGGACATAATGGAGCACAAGAAGGTATTCATGGACTGCCCTGCAGAGATGTACGACATGCTGGCGCTCATTGGAGCCAAGTCCAGGTATGTCATAAAGAGGGTCTTCCCAAAGCCAGGCGGCAAATTGCCCGATGACGAGCCTGCCGCAGTCATAAGCACAGAGAAGCTATTCCAGACCGCAGGCACATACGTGGGCAAGGACGATCCAGTAGCCCTGGTCAGATCCCAGTCCGGGTTCCCGGCGTTGGGAGAGGTTTTGGAGCCTTTCGCTCTTGGTCATTTAGTCAGCGGCTGGATGAGGGGAAGCCATAACGGTCCTCTGATGCCATGCTCATTTGATACCGCCCACCCAACCAGGTTCGATGGACCACCGCGCGTGATCGCCGCAGGGTTCCAGATCGCCCACGGGCATCTGGTAGGCCCAGTCGATCTCTTCAAGGACGTGGCCTGGGACAGGACCAGGGCCAGGGTGCTTGAGATCACTGATTACATGAGG
>DATMZB010000021.1:0-4872 GCA_035560655.1 Methanotrichaceae archaeon
CAATAACTAAGAAGTCAAAAGTCAAATCTAAGAACTTAGAAGTTATAAGGTATAACTCAGAAGTTATAAGGCAGGCAATAGTAGATGCAGATCAGAACCCCAGGATATCCTTATGGTCTCCCACCTCGGCTGCAGTGCTGAAGTATCTGCGAAAGACTAAGCCAGAGTTCTCTATAAGCGAGGAAGCCGGCTCGCTACTTGAGGAAGCTATCATCAGAAAGTACCCAGATTTATGCGAGGAAATAAAGAGGGCAAAAGGAGGGGATTAAGCTGACTGAAGAGAGCAAGCCAGCAACTCCACCCCAATTCATTCCCAAACTTGTAGGCCAGAAAGTCCTTATTAGGCTGGTATCTGGGGGGCAGCCGATGGCAGGAACCATAACGGCCTATAATCCCTATGAGATCATGGTCCAGACACCCAAGGGTCAGATAGTGGTCTTCAAATCTGCCATTGCCACCATAGAGACTGCGAGAGAGATGAAGAAATAAGCCTGGCCAGGGGAAGCAAGCGGTTTAAGTGCATGGCTAGGAATATCAAGAAAAGTGGCTAAGAAACCAAAGGCAAAGAACGATGCCGTCATGACTGGCATTCTCGTGACCAGGTTCCAAATGGGCCAGATCACCGCCAAGGACCTGGAGCTGATGGCAAAGGACCTGTCCAAAGCCAAGAGGGCATCAGCCGCAGAGAAAGTGCTGGCAGGGATTAAAGGCGCTGGAGACTTGGTGTAATGAAACTTAAGATCACAATCGAGGGCACCAACGTTCAGGACATAGGCTTCAGGGCATTTCTAGCTGAAAAAGCGTTAGCATGGGGGATATACAACTACCAAGCCACCAAAGCATGGCCTGAAGAGGATCAATCGAAGCTCATCCTAAAGATAGAAGCCGAAGATAAGCGGATCGCAAATTTCCAAAGAGTCCTGCAGAAGATAGAATATAAAGGCGTAAGCATAGCCAAAATTTCATCCGAGAACTACGAAGGAGATATCGTTTCACTCTCAGTGTCCCTGTCAGCGCTTACATGCGAGATCGGAAGAAGACTCGACAACCTCAAGCATGAAAATCAGTGACACCTCATAAGGAGAGGAGATCAATCAGCCTGATCGATGGTATAAAAAGACTCATCCAAGAGGATAAGTTCATCGTCTCAGAGCATGCGCAAGCCAGAATGTTCGAGCGCCAAATCTCTCTTGATGATCTGCTAGATTTAATACATCAGGGGGAGATAATAGAAGAATACCCCGATGATGAGCCATGTCCGTCTGCCTTGATGCTGGGTTACATAGGTGGACTGGGATGCCATGCTGTTGTCGGTGTATGCGCGCATAGACTGAGGATCATCACAGCATATTGGGCAAGCGAGGATGAATGGATAGAATGCAAGAAGAGGCGAAGATGAATCCAGAGGGCTGCTGTTGCGGCAAAGGTCAGCTTCGCCCGGGATCCAAGGACTTCGTGGTCAAGGTCGGAGAGGAGATCATAGTCATCAAGGCAGTCCCTGCACTCATTTGTGATGTCTGCGAGGAGGCCTATTTCATGCCAGAGATCTCCAGGAAGATAGACCAGGTAATGAAGGACTTCTATGCCGGAAGGCTCCAGACCAGACCCGTAAAGGCTGGTGAGGTAGAGTTGGAGCTAAATGCCTAGACGAAGTGGAATAGACTACAACGAGGCAGCATACGTTGATTCCCAATATGAGTATCTCCAGAAGCACAAATCTGAGGGAATCACATTCGAAGAGTACTGCCGCAAACGTGGCATTAAGATTTGATATTTTCCATTTTATAACCTTTTCAGCCTGCTTCGACCCTTGAACTCTAGAAGGCGTTATAGAGCCCTATTTTCTTATGTAACCAGTGCATCAAAAAAGCCATACTATGTTACATAAGAAAGCCCTATCAGGCGTTGCCTCAATAGAGACTATAGGGGAGACCAAGAAATAAGCCTGAGAAGGCATCAGCCACAGAGAAGGTGCTGGCAGGGATAAGTGGCGCTGAAGAGGGCCAGATGTAGATATAAGAAAAGACGTTATGGTAAATGCGATGAGAACTCTAAACTATAGAATCCTACTCAGAAAAGAACCCGAGGGCGGATATACAGTCCTGGTGCCATCTCTTCCCGGCTGCATCACCTACGGAAAGACAGTAGAAGATGCCATAGAGATGGCCAAAGATGCTATCAAGGGCTACGTAGAGAGCCTAGTAGAGGACGGCGAAGAAGTGCCCATAGAGGAAGATCTCATAGAGTGCAGACTGACTGTGGTGGCCCATGCCTAAGTTGCCTTCTCTGTCCGCTCAGAAGGTTATTAAGATATTGGAAAAGAAAGGCTTTGTATTGAAGAGGATAACAGGGAGCCACTACATCTTCGCTCACCCTGAGACAAAGAGAAGGGTATCAGTGCCATACCATAGAGACTATGTGGCCAAAGGTACTTTGCTGGAGATCATCAAAGAAGCTGGCATAAGCCGTGAAGAATTGGAAGACTTGCTATAGAAGAGCTCGATTATTTTTATTCACGACCCTTTAAAAATCGCTAGACGGACGATCTCTTCTAAAACGATAACAACCATAATACGCCAGATAGGGTGATCTTATGACCGGGGATAGAGCCCTCATCCCTGGCTGGCATTGTGACAGGCTGGCCTGGAGTCCCTGCCAGACTGGTAGGTGACATCATCTGTAGATCTTGAAGAAATGTCATTGATTATTTTCAGGCTAGGGCGGCTGGTTCGATAAAATGATATGCAATGAAACCCCAAAGGTTGCCCAATGAAAAGTCAGGATCTTATAGATCTAGATGCTATCGATCGAAAAAAATTAGAACAATGTGTGCTGTTGATAGCGGAAATCATGTCTGATGAGGGCAGGTACACATATTTCAAAAACAAGATTGCTGAACTGCGTGCGCAGATAGACAGCCATTGAAGACTTTTTATAGTTCACAATTGCAACTCTGAGGTCTAGATGGATGATCTACCTCAAGTAATGCTCATTATTATCGGCGTTGCAGTTATTGGTTTTGTTTTGGTTCATACTGCTATTCATGTCATGGTGCCATAAAACACTACATTGAATAACCTGGAATTAGTTCCGCGGAACCTGGAACTATTTTTCTCCTATGACGCCAAAGACACTTCTAGAACAAAATATATTTGTCTATTCCTCTTTCCATAAGTAACCACTATCAGTAAACCCAGTAAAATCAACCAGGTTTATACTCATATCTGTGGTCTTAAGTCTATACCAGAAATTAGTTCCAAGTTCCGCGGAACTATTTTAGGACTAGGACTTTCTGCCTATGATCCTGGCTAAATGGCTTTGTCTCAATGTACTCTGTCATGGTTGCCAGAAGTTCAGAAAATCGCGGCTTGCTAAGGCGCATCTTTTTTCTGGCATCTTTGGCAAGCATCTTTCCATCATTGGCAGCCAGGAGAGCCCGGAGGATATCACCTCTGTCTCGTTGAGTGGGCTGAGGTCCTGGCTGGATCTGCTCACGTAGGCTATTGATAAGTCTGAGTTGGTTAAGGTCTCTATCGGCAGCAAGGTCTCTATCCATCTCCAAGGCGGTTATGCGGTCCTGGAGGCCTTGGTTATCCTCTTGTAGTCGCGCAACTTCTTCTCTTAATGCGGATAGTTCTCCTAGTAACGCCTGGATAAAATCGACTTGAGGCGCTGGAGATGCAAAGCTATTTATTTGAGCTAAGGCTATCTCTTCCATACGGCATTCGTCCCTTCTCGGGAATCCTGGTCCAGGTGCGGGAACACCTGGGCTGGAATCACGTTTTTATTACTATCTGGTGATTCTTTCGAGTGATATTAAATCTATGCCTAGATAAGGGCTAAATCCTTTCAATGATGATTAGAGATCTGCATTGTATCTCACCAATCAATGCACAGCGGCGGGCTCTGATGCCTGCCGCGCAAGCTCTCTCTCGCGCAGGAGTTTCTTTGCAGCCTGTTCGAAGAAGTGGCTTAGGTTTCTGTAATCTCCTGTTTCTACGGCCTTTGTGGCCTCTGCATACGTATTTCCATCTAGGCTAATAGAGAATTTTTTGACGGCCATCGCTTCTTTACTAAGCAGTTCTAGGTTATAAACTTTCTCACCTGGTATGACCAAAGTCTTTATATCTCAGTCATACCTAGTATTACTTGGTGAGATGCAATGGCAGGAAGAATACTCTTTGAGGGCGCGGGCCCAATGAGCCAGGAAACACAAGCGGTAGAAGCCTTATCAGCCTACTTGAATAAACCAATAGTTGATGGAGCCCTGAACCTGGGCAATGTGGTATTAGTCCAAAACAGCAAGCAGAGCGGATATTATGCAGTGACTGCCAAGGATTGCAGCTGCCCAAGCAAAGGCTACAGACCTGGCCATACCTGCAAGCACATGAGGAAATACTTTGGTGCGAGGGATGAGCCTTTCGCACCCATCGGCCTGGTGGATAAGGCAGGCTTCAGGCCATGTCTGGCAGGGGAGTGATCCTCCCTGCACAGCTCAGGCTGAAAGTACCAAAGACCGACAACCAAGGCCCGCCAGCAGACCGCGAGGAGATGACGGCAACAGGCCATCAACTCATGTCTCTTTTCTTGTAATGGTTCACTCGATAGCTATTTCATGGGTGGTTACATGCCTTCAGGGCGATGAGTATAATGGGGTGTGTATTTCAGAAGCCCCGGGCCAGTGGCCAGGGCAACCAATGTTTGAACTCAGAATGCACGCAAGACCATTGCCTGTTAGACTTAGGCGAGGACTGCGATCGCAGGAAGGACCTTGAATCGATTTATACTTGCGAGAAGTGCGGATATGAGATGAGCGCAGACCAATCTGAATATAATGGCTGCCCGGTTTGCGGTACATCTGAGGATGAGGCC
>DATMZB010000022.1:0-2439 GCA_035560655.1 Methanotrichaceae archaeon
TATCCAACAGTTATATTAGCGGTGATCATCTTAATTGGCCTGAGCTATCAGGGTGGGTGATGGGATGAAGATGATCTTCGATGACTACGAGTTCTCTTACCAGCTCACGAGAGCTATGGGCGCAAGCGCTTATGGAGGTGCAGACATCGGGGAATGCCTTTCCACAGCTTCTAGAATCAAGTCAGGCGACTTTGAGAGCTGGCATAGGGAATGGCTGTCTACTGCAGAGAGAATCCATGCCGTTGCAGACAAGGCTCTATCTGAGGGACACCTGGTGAGCTCCAGGGATGCCTATCTTCGGGCCTCCACCTATTACAGGACCGCTGAGTTCTTCCTTCACGCAGATCCCAGAGATCCCCGCATCCTCCAGACATGGAGGAAGAGCCGGATCTGCTTTAGGAGGGCTCTTGGGTCCCTGCCTCATCCCGCATATATGGTGAACATATCTTACGAGAACACAACCCTTCCGGGCTACTTCTTCAAGCCCGACAACTCCAGCAAGCCCAGGCCCACTGTCATATTGAACACGGGATTTGACGGCACTGCCGAGGAGCTCTACTTCAGCCAGGGCCAGGCTGCAATCCAGAGGGGCTACAACTGTCTGGCCTTCGAAGGTCCGGGCCAGGGGTCCGTGATAAGAGAGCAGGGCATTCCCTTCCGGCCCGACTGGGAGAGGGTGGTTATCCCTGTTATAAGCTATCTCCGGGCCAGGTCTGATGTGGACCCTGCAAAGATCGCACTTATGGGCCTGAGCATGGGCGGCTACCTGGGGCCAAGAGCCTCTGCATATGACAAAAGGATCGCTGCCTGCATAGCCAATGGAGGCGTATATTATCTGGACTTCACCAGAGGCTCAGCCATGACCGGGGATGCACTGGACGCCCTGTACGATCACCCGGATCAGTTCGATGACTGGACCAGGGCCGCAATGGAGACGGACACCTCCATGAAATGGTCCATTGAGCACGGCATGTACGTCTTTGGAGTCAAGGCCCCTCATGAGTTCATGCTCAGGTCCAAGGACTACACCCTAGAGGAGTGTGCAGATCTTATAGAGTGCCCGACGCTTGTTGTGGACTCTGAGAATGAGCATGCCTTCAGAGGCCAGGCAAGGATGCTCTATGATGCTCTGAAATGCGAGAAGGAGTTCATGCTCTTCACTGATGAGGAAGGCGCAGGAGAACACTGCCAGGCTGGGGCCCGCCGACTATCCAACCAGCGCATATTCGACTGGCTGGATGGGCAGTTCGCCAGGCAGCATAGCTCAGACAGGCTGGACCTGTAGAAGAGCTATAAGATGCCCGGTTGGTACGAAAATGCGCCGTGCTTCCGGGAGGGGCGAGTGCTCCAAGATATCATGCCGCGGAAATGCTGCGCATTCATGCCAAATAACGATCATCGGAATGCAAAAGACATTCAAGACTTTCTGGGTCAGCTACCACTGCGGCTCACAGCTCTCACTGTTCAGTGAACATCCCAAGGAGTGTCATCTCTGGAAGCTCAGACCTGTTTTGAAGCTGTCTTTGTGCATGGGGCTGCACCAGGTATATTTCAATGACGCCTAAGTATATATTCATAACCCGCACAAGTACTGTTAGGTGAGAATATGAGTATAAGAGATGAGATACACTCCCAGATTGAAGGTGCGTTGAGCAATGCAAAATTCCCCATAAACACTCCTCAGGAGCTTCTGGCTGCCATGCCCAATGGGGCTGCGACCAGATGCAAGGCAGGAGACGTGGAGCTGACCGCAGGCGATGCTGGAAAGGTGCTCACGGCCAGCGATTTTCCGTTCAAGAGCGCAAAGCAGGTTGCTGATGTGATAGTTCAGAAGGCAGGGCTTTGAGCCAGAAATTATCCATTTTTTTTGCTCAATAAAAAGAGTTTAGGACTGAGCGGTCTTCGTCAGATAAACCGCGCCCTCGTCAGTCTGGGTGACATCGTAGTTAAGGTCGAGTGTATTATAGCCTTTCTTGGTAAACTCGAACGTCCATTTTCCTGGCTGTCCATTGATTACTGCAGTTCCATCAGAGCCAGTTGCTTCATCGAAGCTGTTGCCTGCGGCATCCTGGCCGGTGATCTCTACTCCAGAGAGGAGCGTTCCGTTTAGGTCCCCCTCGTGAACATAGACCGTCAAAGCAACCTCATCTTGGGAGGCGGATGCAAATGCAATGCTACCTATCATCAGCACAACTAGTGCTGCCATCCAATATCCACTTTTCATATCATTCTCCTTATGTTATTCGATTTTTTCGCCAAATATACAAAATTAGGACCAGAATAGTCGTTCTGATCCCAATTTTCATTTATATATCGCAGTCTCCATGTATATATTTGGGCCTTGTGTGTTAGCAGCATTGCTCACAGATTCAGGTTGACTACGATTGTCCTGGCCCCGGCAGGTCCGTGCTCCTTGTCGCCCATCATGGACTTGATATG
>DATMZB010000023.1:0-6328 GCA_035560655.1 Methanotrichaceae archaeon
CTATTCATCTGCTGTGTTGAATAACTCTTAGAAATTGGGTCGATAGATATCGATTTTCCCCTCTTTCTGTTTGCTCGATGAAATGGGCTACTGCATGTGGATTTCTATGATTTATTCAACACGCATATTCATCGGCTTTGCTCATCCCCTTTAGATGAGGCCGAAACTGGGGCTTGGATCCTACAAGCCTGTTCTCCTCCTCGATCCTGTCCAGGAAGTCAAAAGCATATTTCTACCCTTTCCAATGTCAGATCCCGGCCCTCAGCAGTCTGCATATCCTTTATGGCCAGCTCCATCTTATGCAGATACCATGGAACTGCATCCAGCGGGGATTGTACTCTCTGCCCAAATAGGGCGAAGACCCTGGATATGCTGCTCGCACAAAGGCCGTCCAGCTTGTCAGCATCAAACAGGATCCCCGCCTCCAACGGAGTCGCCTCTTGATGCCCTCAGTCGAATGCTCTGATTATATTTTCAAAACCCGATCAGCCTTTTGAGAAGGGCATCCAACCTCATGAAGCAACTTGACAGCGTCTCTGGTGATGAGCTCAACATGCTCCTCCTTGCGGTCATAAGGCTGGTCAACATCATGCAGTAGGGCGGCCAGCCTCAGCTCCTCCATATCCGCCTGAGGATAACGGGCAGCGATCTCGCTTGCATTCAGCGGCACACGCTCGATATGATCAAGCCTGTGCGCTGCTAACTGCCTTTCACCGCTCATCAGCCCCTTTGCCAGCTCTCTGGCTGCCTCGAAATAGTCCATCCAGCTTATCTCTGGCCTTTTATGATCCTTAAACTAACACATCATCGCTGTGGAAGACAGGTCATAAGCCTTGAGCCAGATCGTTCTGCGATATTTCTGCAGGACAATCAGTACTGGACGATGCGATCACTGCCCGAAGTGCTTGAGTCATCTACATTTGGTTCTATGGCACTTGGCAGGTTGACGATCCAGACTTTTATGGGCTCGTATATGTAATACCTGAGCAGATCGCTATCTGCAGTCTTGATCCCAATTCCTGGCATCAGGGTGATATCCTTATTCCTACTGAGCGTGATGGCATTCTCCTTGTTGTTCATAGTTATCTTAAGGGCATCGGCATCAACAGCAATCACTTTCATCCTGCCATAGGATGTATCTGTCCTGACTGAGACCGGCTTATCTGAGAGCTGCCACTGGCCATCGACTGTGGCTATATCTTCATCAGCACCATGAAGTGCATCCTTGAAGTGGAGGGCTAAGATGACCACGTCTTTGGCATCTCCTACATCCTGCTTGTAGCAGTAGGTTTTGTCTGACATCGAGGATCTGCCTGCAGAAGGAGACAGGACGCTATAATCGACGATCTGACCATCCTTTGTGAGCTCCAGGAATGCCTTCTTGCCGTTTTCGTCTACGGAACGTATGGCCAGACGGTAGCCGTCCTCCAGCTTGAGCGGCGTGGATGAGGTGAAGGTCTCCTCGGAATTGTCGTCTAATAGGACCTCCAGGAGCTGGCTGTTAGAGAGCATATTCTTATCAGTGCTCTCGCTCACCATGGGGCTTTGGTTATCGCTCTCTATGTAGGATGCGAAATATTTCTTGGATAGAAATCCCATGACATAGTAGGAATCCCAGTCCTTGAACTCAAAATCCTTGATCTGGGCTGTGGTCTGGTAGATGATGCCATATGGCTCATCTCCGCTCAGCTGGTTGCCTGCAGTCAGGTTGGTGGTGAGAGTCTCAGTCCCCAGGCCGTCTTTAAGATCGTAATAAAACCCGGGGAAGTTCTGAGGGTTCCAGGTGAAGTTGCCATCAGCTACCTGTCCTCTCACATCCACCGTATCCGCTGAACCGCCAGCCGCAGCAGTTGCCACCAGAGCTATGATTGCCGTGATCATGATTGAGTCCATGCTTTTCATCTTCTGCCTCCTGTCCATACTTGGAGTCTCCCTGCTGCATAAGAGCTGATGATCTAAAGGTTATTGCTTAAACTGGACTTGGATACATGTCCATGACAATGAACCGGCGAGCCGCTCTATAGAAGATGGGCATCTCCCCCGACCATCATATGCTTTGCATTTATATTGATCTCTTCCCCACTGTCACCGCAGGTCTGCCCAGGCCAACATATTTAAGGGTATGAGGAAGCAAGACCTGGTTGGGAGGCAAGAGTCTGCTCGAAAAGCTCAAAAAATCATTGCTGGATGCTCCAGTATTCAAGCGCGGCGAATACAACTATTTCATTCATCCAATAACCGACGGCGTGCCTGAGGTAAGGCCCGAGCTCATAAGGGAGGTAGTCGGCCATATCGTGAGGATCTCCAACTTGGATGTGGATAAGATAGTGACAGTCGAGGCTATGGGAATTCCAATAGGCATTGCCCTCTCCCTGATCACAGATATACCATTGGTCATAATCCGCAAGCGCAAGTATGGCCTGCCCGGGGAGATTGAGGTCAGCCAGATTACCGGTTATTCAAAATCTCAGCTCTTTCTAAACGGCGTGAACGCAGGTGACCGGGTAATAGTCATAGACGACGTCATCAGCACCGGCGGCACCCTTCTGGCAACTCTGGGTGGGCTGAAAGCTGCGGGCGCCCAGGTATGTGATATCGTGGTTGTGATCCAGAGAGGCTCTGGAGCAGAAAAGCTGAGAGGTCTTGGACACAAAGTTAAGACCATGGTCGAGGTTGAGGTAGATGAATCCAGGGTGACCGAAGTCACTGAGAACAGCTTTAGATGAGCGAAAGCCTAGAGGAGAACCTGAGATCTGAGACCATCAAGTGGCTCTTGAGGGCAGAGGATCTCATTGGCCGGATATCTCACCAGGGAGACGAGAGGTTCCTGGAGAATATCTCTGCTTATATCTCCGACTCACATTACTTCCTGGATAAAGGAGATCTCATACGGGCCTTTGAGTCTGTGGTCTGGGCTTGGGCCTGGATGGAGATCGGCCTTGAGATGGAGAAGCTGATCAAGAATGAATGATGCCCTTTAGAGCAAAAAATTCTTATCGGTGGTCTCATAATCCCTGGCTAGGAGGGTGATTATGAGATCAATGCTTATACCTTTAACCTTGGTTCTGGCCGTTCTGGGCTGCGGCCTTGCTGCGTCCCAGATACAGGCGGTTGGTGGGGACTTTGGAAAGTCCTGGATTGGCATGAATTCGAACAAGTTTCCTACATCAGACACTCAAAATAGCCTCTGGAACTGGGGCGGGTCCCCAAAGGGATATGAGCGCGTAGGAAGCACCATACAGCCGGTCCTGGCTCCATCACAGGTATACTATCCATCTTTCATGAGCAACACCACGCCAGTGGTTGTGAATGGAACAACCTCTTGGAATAACAACTATATGTCGCCTGACTTCTACTCGCCAGACTTCGTGGATAACCCCTGGATGCTGGCTGAGATTCTGGAGAGGCCAGTGATTGTGAAATATCCTGCCAGAACTTATCCTTCAAGCTCAGTGCTCTTCTAAAGCTCAAATCGCAGGCCCTGTTCAGGGGCCATGTGGCTTTTTTCATAGTTTCTGGCGCTCTGATGCTCAGCTTGGGCGCTGATATTTGCTGATCACCCTCATTAAATCCTCCAGCTGGACGGGCTTGCCTATATAGTCATCCATGCCCGCCTCCAGGCACATCTCTCTATCTCCTTCCAGGGCATAAGCAGTCATGGCGATTATCCTTGGGCGACTGCCCCACCTCTTCCTTATGGCGCGGGTTGCCTCAAGGCCGTCCATCTCAGGCATCTGCACATCCATCAAGACTAAGCAGTACTTATTGCGCTCCAGAGCATCAATGACCCCTTTCCCATCAGAGACCGCATCTGCCTGGTATCCCAAATGGTTTAGCATACGCAGAGCCACCTTCTGGTTGACCGGGTTATCCTCAGCCAGGAGAATGGGACAGGCTTGATCTGCATCTGAGCGCTGGTCGGCTTGAATCTCTTCCTTTTCTCTACTTCGCACTGACTCATGCGAGAACAGGCTACTCAATGCATCATACAGCTGAGCAGGCTTTACGGGCTTGGGGATAAAAACAGTCTGACCAATATTATTAGCGACTGTTTTATCCATGCCCATAGATGCTATCACTATTAACGGCAAGTCTTTATGATATCTTCGAATCTCTTTGGCCAGATTATAGTCGCCTATTACCGCGCCATCGATCTCCTTCTGGCCAGCCAATCTAAGTGCCTCGTCTAGAGAAAGAGCTGTGACGGGCTCGATCATCCAGGATTGAAGATAATCGCATATAATTTGCCTGATAGATGGGCTTTCATATACGATTAGAAGTCTCTTCGAGGTCAACTGCGGCTGGACTAGCCCTTTATCGACATTAGATGGCAGGGCCTCCATCATGACAGTGAAATGAAATATCGAGCCCCGGCCCGGCTCGCTCTCGGCCCATATCTTTCCACCCATCAAGTCTACCAAACGCTTGCATATTGCGAGCCCCAGGCCGGTGCCTCCATATTTCCTGGTACTAGATGAGTCGACCTGGGTAAAAGGGTTGAAGAGCTTTGCCATCTTATCTGCAGGTATTCCTATGCCAGTATCCGTTACTTTGATGTGGATCTCAAAGTCGTGCTGCCTCTGCCAGGCATCAGCCAAGACAGTAATCTCTCCAGAGTCTGTGAATTTGACTGCATTTGCCAGGAGATTGACCAGGATCTGGCCAAGCCTGGTAGGATCGCCGAGAAAGATCTGCGGCATACAGCTGTCCATAATATAGCCCATCTCCAGCCCTTTTTGGGATGCCTCTCTGGCCATGAGGTTGAGCGCTCTCTCGATGCATTCAGCCAGGCTGAAAGCCTGGCGTTCCAGCTCTAACTTGCCATCATTTATCTTGGAGAAGTCCAGGATCTGGTTGATTATATCCAGAAGGAGTCGCCCGCTGCTGCGTATGGTCTCGAGGCAATCCAGCTGTTCAGGGTTGAGGTCAGTGGTCTCCATCACGCTTGCCATCCCGATCACTGCATTCATGGGAGTCCTGATCTCATGGCTCATGTTGGCCAGGAATTCGCTCTTGGCAGCAGTTGCAGACTCAGCATTCTCTTTGGCCATCTGCAGCTCCTCCTGAGATTGCTCTATCGCAGACAGCATTTTATTAATTGTCAGGGCCAGGTCTGAGAGCTCGTCCTTTCCCTCAACTGAGATTCTGGATGAGAGATCTCCATTGGAGTTTATCTTGGTTACTTCAAGACTCAAGTTGGCCAGCCTTGATATTACAGTCCTGTCAAGGAGGATCATTATAGCCACACCAATGGCCAGGACAAATGCCAAGACTAGAAGAATGAAGTAAGATATGGTCCTCATGCCCTGTCCATATATATCCCTTGGCGTATCCACCCTCAGTATAAAGGCTGGATTTCCAAAGAGATCGTCGACCAGGGCATATCCGGCAATGGTGCTTCCATCTGGATTTTTAATGAAAATAGGTGATTTGTTTGATAGCGATGAGAGAGAAATGCCGAAGTCGGCCGGCATTTCCGGCACATCCAGTCTCTGCACAATCAAAGGCATTGGAATCACTGATCTGTTCTTTATTGCCTCTGGTCTGAGATAGCATCCCATGATGAGCAGGCCTCGAGATGGACCCCTGCCAGTGCTCGTCAATATGGGCTGTGATGCCACGAGCATGGCGCCCTCTGGAAAAATGACTACACCTGAGAGGGGGTTCTTGGAGCCGCGCTCGATCAACCCTGCTTTAGATAGCCGTTTTAGCAGAGCCTCATGGGCTGGCACTTTATTCGCGCTTTGAGAATTGATGCCTTGATGATTGGTGCTTTGAGGATCTAATGACTTGCTATACAGGGCATTTCCTTTAAGGTCGATGAACATCAATAGGTCGAGTCCCAGGTTCTCCATGGTGGCGCCATTAAGGTTAGAATCGACATACTTTTGGTTTGCATCGCCCATGAAGTTGTAGGTATCATCCCAAATAGCCCAGTCAGATGCAGTCGAGTTAAGATGCTTTAGATCAAAGGATATTGCACCCATGGCTCGGTCGACATTTTGATGAGCATATTGGTCATCCAGATCTTCAAAGCTTTTCATCAGGATGGTCTCTGAAGCCGTGAAGAATAGCAGGATCAATCCAAGAACCGCCAAGCAGATGATGAATAGCGTTCTATCCCTTATTTTCATACACCAGCCACTCCCGCCTTCATTGTGGCATTCAGCCCAGCCGTTCCTTTTGGCGACATCTCATGGAAGATGCTGGATCGATATGAGTCTGATCAACTGCCGTGCTAGATTTTCATAGCCATAACCGCATCCAATTTCTTAATCTCAATTGCCATTCTACTGGAGATTACAGATCAAATTCTTTTATCCAAAGC
>DATMZB010000024.1:0-7824 GCA_035560655.1 Methanotrichaceae archaeon
GCAAACGACCAATTTAGAGCATATCGATCTTTACCTCTACCAGATGGCCGAGCAGATTACCGTAAGTATTATTAGGCCCTTAATGTAATTTCTATCAATTATCTAGCGCTGAATTTGTCAAGATAAACTAATTGATCACAATTGGAGGTAGTAAATGTATATACAAAAGTGGCTCTTATGGGCCAGCGCCCTTTGCCTCATCTTATCCTTTTCTGTGGCCGGGTCCGAGTCACAGAGCGCACCCACGATAGTGAATATAATGATCGACTATGATACTCCCGCACATCCAACCAGTGATCAGCTGAGTGCCTCCAGGGAGAAGTTCGATGCTATCATCCAGGAGCTCTATAACAGGAACCTCAACGCAACTACATACCTGACAACTGAGGTTACATCAACCAGCGAGAGGCTTGTCCTCACCATGACTGGAAGCAATCCCAAGTTCGAGTATGCCCTGGGAGGCAATAACTCGGGCGAGATGCTGAGCACCATGTCGTATTCAGAGCAGAAAGCCCTCCTGGCCATGATGAAGGAATGGGTGGATCTGGCTCATTACTGCGGCATCAACACCAGAGATGCCAGGGGATTCAAGCCGCAGCTGTTCGATCAAAATGAGGATACGTTCAGGGTTCTAGACGAGATGAACATGGACTATGATGCCGGGTTCAAGGCCGGAGTGCTGTATCTGCCAGGGCATGAGGTAGATGTCTGGCCCTATCCAGTTGAAGGTCACAATTTCTATGCAGTGCCCGTCAGCACATACGACTTAAATGGCGAGAAGGTTTACCTCAGTGACAAGTATATCAAGACTGAGAAGCATCAGAGCGCCACAGAGTGGAGCGACCTTCTCATAAGCAAGTTCGATCAGGCAGCCGCAAGCGGTGAGCCAGTGGTGGCCATCTTCAGCATCTCGGTATCTGGATCTGGAGAGTATCTCGGCGCTTTTAAGAGGTTCCTGAATTATGCCGTATCCAAGAACGCCAAGTTCGTAACCACTATGGAGCTTGTCGATTTGACCAAGGAAGGAGGCCTTAGCAGCCTCTCTCAGGTTCCTTCGAGTCCATCTCCTGCTAATCTCACCATAAACACCAGCTGCTCGTTCTGTGATAGCCTGAAGAAAGGCGGCCTAAATGTCATTGCCCACAGGGCAAATTACACAGTTGAAAACGGCTCCAAGGTAGTCAGCCTCACCAACCCCAACTTCAATGAAGCGCCCAGAAATTGATCATAATATCCAGAACGCTTTGCATGCCCTCCTTTAAAGGGAGGGCAGTTTTCCATATCGGGCTCAAAAACCATGGATGACCAAGCTTTTGCCTGGGCTCTCCAGCATGTTTCATGATCTTAGAGCGGCCATCTGAATAGCAGCCTCTTCAGTCCGCTCGTGTTCTCCTGCTGATAAGCCATGCTGCCGGAGGCCAGGAAGTCAGAATCATCCATCATCAGGCCATATCAACCTGATCACAGGCAGCGATCCGGATTATCTCAATGCCTACACGAAGCTCCTGGACTACGCAGACTCAAAGAACGCTGCATTTGTGACCACCAATGGACCTTGTGCATATGACCAAGGAAGGGAAGAAGACAGTGGCACTTCCAGCCCCACAAGTCGCAATCCTTCCCGCAAACAACACCACAGCCGAGACAGGATGCGTTGCATGCGACAGCACGGAGAACGGCACAGTAAGCATTGCAGTTGGAAATGTTACAGGAAACGCCTCTGAGCCAGTTCAGGTAGAATTCAAGAAGACCACCTTCCCAGGCCTTACCTGAGCCCTGGCGCACACTTTTTATTCAGATGACGGCAGAAGGCCGGATCTTAGGACAGCACTGAGATTTCAAAGGTTCAGCTTTATGCCAAACAGCTTCTCGAACCTGTCATATTTAGCCCTGGCCCGATAAAGGTTCTGCCTGACATAGGGCTCCTGCATCTCACAGGATAGGAGCGTCCTTATCTCTGCAGGTGTGAAGACCGCCTCAAGCTGCTCTTTCTTCAGGTCCGATACTCTCGCGAAGGATGAGGCGGTCTCCAGGTCCAAATCCTCCACCCAGTTCCAGCCCTGGTCAAAGCACATGAGCACCAGATGCTCATTCCTGCACTTTGCTGAGACCAGCCATCTGCTGCCAGATCTATGATAGGCCAAGCTCACCAGCTCCTGGTCGCAGATCTGGCACAGTCCCGCTATGTTCTTGTCCAGAGAGAATGGCTCCAGCCTCTGGCCCTGATATTCAAGCACAGAGCCAGGAAGCATGAGCCTGCTCATCCAAGCACATCAGCCATGCTGTATATGCCCGGCTTTTGCCCTGCGACCCATCGGGCGGCTCTGACTGCGCCGCTTGCAAAGACAGCCCTGCTGTGAGCCTGGTGTCTGATCTCCAGCCTCTCTCCAGGTCCTGCAAAGAGCACAATATGGTCTCCCACTATGTCCCCGGCCCTGACTGCATGGACTCCTATCTCATTTCCTCTGAGGGCCATCCCTTCCCGGCCATAGACGACCTCATCGATGCCTGTCGCCTTTTTTAGAACGTCTACAGCGGTCTTTGCAGTTCCAGAAGGCGCATCCTTTTTCATGCGGTGATGGGACTCCACCACCTCGATATCGTAGTCCTGCAGGGACTTGGCTGCGATCTCTATGAGCTTCCAGAAGACATTGACGCCCATGCTGAAGTTGGATGTTATGACCGCGGCCACTCTCCCTTCGATTGCCTTCCTCATCTGGGCCTGCTGCTCCTCTGAAAAGCCTGTGGTCCCAACTATGAGGTTGATCCCAAGGTCTGCTGCTATCCCCACATTGGATACGGCTGCTGCCGGAGCAGTGAAATCTATCAGGACATCAGGCTTCTTCTGGGCCAGGACCTTTTTGATCTCAGAGGCATCTGTGACTACCACATCGCCGAGTAAGGGCTTCCCCCTTCCCGCGATGTCAAAGCCCGCAACGAGCTCCATGTCCTCTGCGCCCTTGATTGTATCTATAATCAGGCTGCCCATGCGACCGGCGGCGCCTGCTACAGCTACTCTTACGGTCATGGATACTCGCCCATTCTACCTATTATCTCCCTCAAGATCTTCTCCTTCTCCTCGGCCATTGGTGCCAGAGGAAGCCGGAGCGGCCCTGCAGCCAGTCCCATCATCCCGTAGGCGGTCTTCACAGGTATGGGGTTTGTCTCAAGGAACATGGACCTGACAAGAGGTGCCAGCTCATAGTGCATCTTCTGAGCCCCTGCCAGATCGCCCCTGGCCATAGCCTCAACCATGGCTACAGTCTTCCTGGGTGCCACATTGGCAATGACTGAGATCACGCCTGCTCCACCAAGAGACATTATTGGCAGCGTGAGGTCATCGTCGCCGGACAGGACTATGAACCCGTTGGACCTAGTCTGCTCAATTACCGCAGACACCTGAGATAGGCTGCCGCTGGCCTCCTTTATGCCGATTATGTTCTTGACCTTGGCAAGCTTTGCCACCAGATCCGGCCTTATATCCGTGCCGGTCCTCTTTGGAATATTATAAAGTATCAGCGGTATATCGCACTTCTCGGCTATTGCCTTGAAATGCTCCAGAAGGCCCCTGTCGTTTGGACGGTTGTAGTACGGGGCTATTAAAAGCGCGGCGTCAGCTCCCACATCAGCGGCATGCTTTGTGAGATCTATGGCCTCTTTGGTGTTGTTCGAGCCGGTGCCAGCCACCACGGGCACCTTTGAGCACTCCACAGCTATCTCGACCACTCGCTTATGCTCTTCAAAGGTAAGAGTTGCCGACTCGCCGGTGGTGCCGCAGGGGACTATCCCTGCAATACCGGTTTTTCCAAGGAACTCTATATTTCTCCTCAGACCCTCCTCATCAAGGCTGTAATCTTCTTTAAAAGGCGTGATAATCGCAGGCAGCACGCCTCTAAACATCAGCCTCGACCTCGTTCCTTCTGCGCTCTCCCTTTTGCCTTAGCACCCGAGTTATATATCCTGCCACGCGATTCCTGATTCCCTTGTTCTTGATATCAGTGTACTCGGATACTTTCAGCTTGTTTGCGTCGAAGTCCTGCCCAAAGTCGCCCTCATACGTTTTCATCAAATCCTTTGCAAAATTCTTGATATAGCTTGGTTTTACACTTCCCATAATCAACACTCCAGGTAGCGATCCAGTGTGCTTGTATCCACCTTCAATTTATATCTTGCCGTTGCCTGCGAGCTTGGAGATCTTCATGGCCATCAGGGCTGCCTTGGATGCAGTTCTGGCAATAAGCCAGGCTGCAGGCTCTCCACCCTCATCCACCCAGACCACATCTCCAAGGCCGCTCAAAGCATTGAGCATCTCTCCACCTTCGGCCTGGGCAATCCCTGAACAGCTTAAGCCCAGGTCATCGCAGGACTTCAGGCTCAGCCTTGCCGCAGCCCTCATTTCAGGATCGAGCTTCATAGCCGCCAGTATGACCCTGGCAGCGCCGCAGTCCCTGCCAAATCTGGCGCATCCTGGCAGGCCACCTACAAGGCAAGAGGCGATATCATCAGGAGAGATTGCCCCTGGGATAGCCATGCCCAGATCAATCCCATTATCAGGCATCAACAATCTCATGCCTGGATCATCCATCATCATCCTTGCCGCACTCTCGACCTGGGATATGGCCCTGAACCTGTATGCATCCTCTCTAATAGCGCCAGCCTGGTCCACAGGTCCCACGCCATGGCCCACATCCATGGACCGGGACACGGCCTCGGCTGCAAAGACCTTGGACCTGGAGGCTGCATCTTTAAGAGAGCAACCTTCAGCCAAGAAGGCGGTCAGTGCTGCAGAGTAGGTACAGCCCACGCCGTGGTTACCTCCTTTAGCCCTCTGACCTTTCAGGATGTGCAGGTCACCTCTGTCCAGGACCAGGTCTGTGCAGTCCAGATGGCCGCCTTTGACCACCACCGCCTCTGCCCCCATCTCCGCCAGCCTCTGCGCTGCAAGATTTGCGCTCTCCATATCGCTCACTTCAATTCCTGTCAGGGCCCTGGCTTCGAAAATGTTGGGGGTGATCACCCTGGCTATGGGTATGAGCTCATTCTTGAGAGCCTCCACGGCCTCAGGCCGAAAGAGCCTGCCACCGGCCTCTGCCTCAATGACAGGGTCTACAACCAGAGGCACTTTAGACTCATCTATGATCTCTGCCACCACAGAAACTATCTCTGCCGAAAAGAGCATGCCGGTCTTTGCACAGGCAACATTGAAATCGCTTAAAACAGACCTCAGCTGCATTGCCACGGCTTCCGGGTCCAGTCCGAAGGCCTTCTGCATCCCAAGCGTATTTTGTGCCGTGGCTGCGGTTATGACTGAGGTGCCGTGAAGACCCAGGGCGGAAAAGGTCTTTATGTCCGCCTGGATGCCAGCACCTCCGCCGCTATCAGATCCTCCTATGGTGAGCACGACTCGAGGCATGCTCATATTTTAGGGGGTCCCTTAAGATATCTTTCGCCTGGCCTGCTCTGCCATCTCATCTGGCAGGCCGTACTTCTGGGCGATCTTCAAGGCCTTTCTGTAAAGCCCGGAATCCATGTGCTGCCGGAACGACTTCTCTGCAGCAGCCATCTTCATATCACGAGGAAGGTCGAAGTCGTCTGCGATCTCTGCGGCGTTCTTGATCAGGCCGAACTGCATGGACTGGTTGAACGCCTGTGTCGCAGCCTCTCTTACCACGTCATCTGGCAGGTTGAACTCGCGAGCGTACTCTGCAGCTGCCTTGAAGAACTGGCTGTCAATCTTCCTCCTAAACGACCTGATGGCCGCCTCCCTTGTCAGGTCCGCAGGCAGGTTATACTTCTTGGCCAGGTCAGCGGCTATTGAGTACTCGCCACTGATCATATTCTTCTCATAGGCCTCCTTGACGGCGCTCTGGAGAAGGTCGTCGGGCAGGGAGTACTTGTCCCTGATCTTGGCAGCCTCTTTATAGACACCCTGCCTCATCTTATTCGTGAACTGGTTCACGCCTTCGGCTAGGACACTCTCTGGCATATTTCCACCACTGTATACTGGGCTTGAAAAAATATAAAAGACCTTGCCTCAATCTCCGACGCCGATATCTCTAAGAGAGGTGACGAAGGCATACTGGGTGGTGGTGGGCAGCTTTCTTCGAAGCTCCCTGATCTCTGGCATGTAAATTACCAAGGTATTTCCCTCTGGCTTGTCCTTGTTAAGGATCTTGGATACAGCCTCAGACTCGACCTGTCCCTGGATCTTGCCAGACCCGCTTCCAAGCTCAGGAGACATCTCTATGAGTATCGGAAGCCTGATCCTCTGCCAGAGGAACCTCGGCACAACGCTTGATATGAGCTCGAGCTCGGGCTTATCCATGATATAGAATGTGTTGTCCTTTCCCCTTACACCAGGCTTCTCGTCCTTGAGCAGCTCTGCCAGGGTCTTGCGCTTAGGCGGAAGGTGCTGGTTCATTGACTGTATAGTCTTGATTATGACCTGTTTATCTGCTGCAAATGGCATCGCCATCAATTGGTCTTGCTGAGACTTAAACCTGCCGTTCTTCAATCTAAATCAGATAAGGTATACTGTACAGCCGTCCGCTTGAGGTTGAGGCACCTCTTGGCAGCCCTGGCTACCTTGTCCCTGTCCTCTGGACGTGAATACACCCCAAAGCGCCACGTTGCCCTGTGTGCCCTCTCAAGGCTTGTGACCAGGGGCGATACATCTCTTAGAGGTCTTATCACACCATCTATCAGCATGGGAAAATCGCCCTCGGCTGCATCTGGAAGGGGTGGACAGTCCGTCAGGACATAGCTGGGGTCCACTCCGGCCTCCTCGGCAATCTCTCTGGCGATCATCCTCTCGCTGGCAGCACACTGGGGATCTATGCTCTCCTCTCCGACGTACACGGCACGCTTAAAGAGCCTCCTGGTCTTGATGCGGTCAACCATCTCTTCTGGGTAGCCGCCATGAGAGGTCATAGCCGAGAATAGTTGGGCGTCATCCATGCCTTTGATCTGTGCAGGATCAAAGCCGTTATCTATCATGTGCCTTATGCCGCTCCCTATCATGCACTCAGAGATCCTGCAGACGTGGTGAAAGTAGACTGTGGGATGCATGAGAAGCCTTGAGACCAGGAGAGAGGCTGCGGCCTGTATCCCGCCGGACTCCATAACCAGCTCTCCCTGGTGGATCCTCATCTTCTCTATCAGCCTTAAGTGGTCTATCACGCCGTAGGCTACTCCCGTGTAGTGTGCATCTCTTATGAGGTAGTCCATCCTATCAACATCTATCTCACCGCTCACTATCTGGCCGAGCTTGCCCTCGCCCTTTACCAGAGACTGGATCTCATGGGGCTGGATGCCGAATTTGCCGAGCACGGCTCTTGGCTCATCCCGCCTCAATATGTCTGCTATGTTCTCGTGCTCCCGCCTCAGACAGGATGAGAGCACCGACTCAGTGGCGTGAGAGAGCGGGCCATGGCCTATGTCATGCATCAGGCCTGCAGCACATACCCTGAGCCGATCCTCATCGTTCAGGCCCAGGTGACGGGCTACGACGCCTGCAAGGTGATAGACTCCCAGGCTGTGCTCGAACCTGGTGTGGCTGGCTCCTGGATAGACCAGGTTGGCCAGGCCCAGCTGCTTGATCCACCGGAGCCTCTGCATCTGGGACGTGGAGACCAGCTCCTCTGCCAGCTCGTCAAGCTTGACATAACCGTGGATTGGGTCTCTGATCTCCGTCATTGATCGGGTCTTGATCCTCCTGGCATAAAAATATAGGGATCTAAAGGCTCAAATCCAGAAGCCGTATTAAAAGAGGTAAAGCCGGATTCAAATCAACATCGGCTGAATAATTTGACCACAGCATTTATT
>DATMZB010000025.1:0-3700 GCA_035560655.1 Methanotrichaceae archaeon
GCTGGATATAATCCATATTAGCACATATCTGTCGAATTAGCGAATCTTACATCAATTTTATGCCTGACTATGCCTCAACTCGCCTTGTTGTTCTCGCAGAACGATGGAATTGGTATCATGCATGGTAGCGAATTTTTGTCAAGTGTAAAACTATTTTGCCATCAACCGAAGACGTTGTGCCGAGTTATGCATTAAAATATCCCATGCTCAGGGACCAATGGATTAGGTCTGCAAGATGTCTCAAGAGCACATAGACCAAGCCAGGCAGAAGTCCTCATCGCTCTGCCCGGCCCGCTCTTTCTAGCTAAGAGAGAATTTAACCACTAATTAATCTTACGTCACCGTCACCGCATTGCTCTGCCCCAGTATGTTCCTCCAGACGTTATCCTCAAACATCCTGAAGTCATAAGTCCCCGGCCCCGGAGGCACGAATGTAACCTGCCCGCACCCACCTGAGCTAAGCGACCTGAGATCGAGGTAGAACTTATCCGGCCTGGTTATCGGGTACATGTTAATGACCCCGGCCCCGGTCCTTGGAGCCCCCCAGTAAGAAACCGTAATCGTCTCCCCGGTATGGGCGTTGACAGGCTCTGCAGTCACCTTGACGCCTGAAGTATCCTTGACCACCACAGGACCCGTAGAGCAGAGCTTGTTGTAGCTGTCGTTCTCAAACATCCTGAACTCATAGCTTCCGGGAGACGGAGCCGTAAACTGGACTGTCCCGTTCCATCGCCCGTCCAGGTAGGACCTGTATATCGACCTGTCATCAGTCGACCCTACAGCGTACATGCCTATCCAGTCTGTCTGGAAGCCTGGAGCGCCCTTATACGTGACATATATGGTGCCGCAGATGACCACCTCGCCGGGCGAGGCTGAGATCGCCGGCACTGCCACCTCCAGAGGAAGTGATGCTATCTCAGTCCCGTTGGCGGCATGCATTACGATCCTATAGCTTCCCACCTGGTCAGGAGCCCTGAGGTCCAGGCTGCCGGATGCATTGCCGTGGACCTGCTCGTCTGTAAGAGTTGCGCCTCCCTGGGCCAGGCGTATCCATGCGTCTCCAGCCGCCGTGTACTTCACTGTGACGCTGCCGCCTGGAAGCGCTCCCGACCTGTCCAGGATGAGCTCGGCTCCGCCCGCGCCCTTGGTCCTGATCCCAGTCAGCACAGGAATGATAGGCGCAGCTATCGGATACCTGTCTACGCTGGTCCCGCCCGGGACCCTGTAGCTGGTGCTGCAGATGCCGTCAACGCTTTCACAGCCCTGGTCCTTCCTGGAGAAGTCGCTGAAGCTGTTGCCCGAGGTGCCGTTGTCCCACTGGTTTATGCCGTCGTCGTAGGCGTTCTCTGAGTTGGAAAGGTTGTTATGGTAGACGACGTTCCTCGACAGCTCGCGGCCGCCGCTGCCACTGCCGCTGCCGCCATTGCCCGACGACTCGTGGCTGGGCGCCTTATACTGGATGTAAACCCCCTTTCCCTTGGCCTTGGTGCTGTTGCTCGTGTTCTGGAATGAGAGATATATGCCCCGCTGGTTACCTGTGATGTTGTTTCCCGCGATCGTGTTTCTCTTGGAGTTGTCTGCAGAGACTCCAGCATCATTGCCGCTTGCGAAGTTGCCCTGTACCAGGCTCTCCTGCGAGTGGTCCAGGTAGATGCCCGAGAACCTGTTGCCGTCAGCGACATTCCTATCCACCCTGCAGCTCTCTGAGGAGGCCAGGCGGATGCCGTACCTGTTGTTGCTGGCAGTGTTTCCATTCACCCGGCTGTGCCCCGACCCAACCAGGTATATGCCCTCATTGCGGTTCTGCCTGACAATGTTTCCAGTCACGGTGTTGTTCCCGGCGTGGTATATGAAGATACCAATATTTGCATTGCCGCTGGCTGAGTTGCCTGTGATGATGCAGTCATCTGCAAGAGACTTGATCCCAGCGTCGCTGTTCCAGCCGCTCTCGGACCTGGCTATGAAGCCTGAAAGCAGAGTTCCCCTGGCAGAGAGGGTTATGGCGCTGCCGCTGTCTCCTGAGTCTACCACAGGGTTGCCGCTGCCGGTATCTATGCCTATAAGCCTGATAGGCTTGGTTATGTTGATGGCCTCCTGGTATGTGCCGCTCTGGACCTTTATCTCGTCTCCAGGACTGGCACTTTCAATGGCCGACTGAATCGTTTCACCAGGGCTTATTGTGATCGTGGCCGCCAGGCCCTGGCTTGAAAATGCCAGAAGGATCACGGCAGCTAGGACCGTGAACAGGGCATATCTCTCCCGCAACTGCATGGCTCTTTGAATTGCGCTATCCATATAAAACGATATAGCTATGAGTCCCAAACCTCCGCATTCCCGGCCCGGCCGGGGATCGCAAGCTAGGTTTTTAAAGGCGTAGCGCTACTTACCTCTTATGGAATGCACCCATCCTTGTCAGGGGTTCTGCACCTGGATCAGCACATCTCCTACTCACGTCAGATACATCCTTCCAAAGAGCGACTACCCACAGCTGCCCCAGTGCTTCAAGGTGACATACCTGGGCGGGATGATGGCAGGGTCCAGCCGGCAGCTCAGAGGGCCTCACGGAGCCCACGTCCACGAGTTCGATGACAGGTGGGTCCTTCACAGAGATAAGGTGGACGCAGATCAAGACCCCATGGGCCACCTCATAAAAGATGCACCTGAGTACCTCCTCTCCACAGTGCTGGGCCTGGCAGTGTGCCTGGCCACAGGACACAGGTCCGCCAAGGGCAGGGCAATGCTCGCAGGAGGGCTGGCCGGAACCCTGGCACTGGTATCAGGAAAGCTTGTGAAGATGATGAACGGCGATTCATCAGAAGGAGAAGGCCAGGTGCCAAAGCTAGCCTGAGATATTTAACTTAGTGCTTGAGCGCCTCAACGGAGAACGATGGTAGACCTCAACCTCCCAAACTATCTGGCATATTTCGTATTCGTCTTTGCCTCCATCTTCGTCATAGTCAACCCGCTCCAGGCCTCGCTTGTCTTTGTATCCCTGACATCGGGGCTGAGCACTGAGCTCCGCCGAAGGATTACCATTCGAGCTACAATCATTGCATTCATAGTGGCCGTAGTCTTTGCAGTGGGCGGTGACCTGATACTCAGGTTCTTTGGAATCACTGTCGACTCGCTGAGGGTGGCAGGCGGAATACTCCTCTTTCTGGTGGCAATGGACATGCTCCGGGGCGGGCGGGAGCACAAGAAGGTGACTGATGCCGAGCTGCAGGACGCCAATGTACGTGAGGATATCTCTGTGTTTCCACTGGCCACGCCTCTGATCACCGGACCGGGTGCAATGACTACCGTGGTCGTGCAGATGGGCGCAGCATCGACCTTCACAGATAAGGCCCTGGTCATGGCTGCAATAGTGCTCACATTCCTGGCCACCTACCTGATCTTCAGGTTCTCAGAGTACATAGAGCGGGTCCTGGGAGTGACCGGCATCATGGTCTTTACCAGGATCCAGGGGCTGATACTGGGAGCGATAGCCGTCAACTTCGTGGCTACGGGCGCCGCGAACCTGTTTATGTTGATGGTGAAGTAGGGCATTTAAGGTGAGCGTCTGCTTGCGTTTTGAATGTCATCAAGATCCTTGTCAGGGCTTAGTTCTTCGTCGCACATTATTGCCAGAGCATAAACGGCCCTAAATATCGATTCCTTGGGCACAATGTCGATCTCAGAGTTTAGTGATACTAGATTAGCC
>DATMZB010000026.1:0-5762 GCA_035560655.1 Methanotrichaceae archaeon
TCTCAGGCCAATCCTGCCCTCGAACCATTTTTATCTTCTCAATTTTATTCTGGGGGGGGGTAATGTTACGCAACAGCGTTGCCAGATCGTTATTCTTTACAGGCTTGGCGATGTAGTCGTCCATGCCAGCTTCAAGGCACTTTTCCCTGTCACCTTCGAGAGCATAGGCAGTGATGGCTATGACCTTTGGACCGTTCTCGGGCCAGGTTTTGCGTATCTTCTGGCAGGCTTCCAGGCCGTCCATCTCTGGCATCTTGATGTCCATCAAGACGAGGTCATAAGGCCGGATTTCGAGCGCCTGGAGAACCTCTTTCCCGTCTGCTACAGCATCAGGTCTATATCCCATCCTTTTGAGCATCTCTACAAGCACCCTCTGGTTCGATGGGTTATCCTCGGCCACAAGGATTGCCAGAGGCTTCTTCTCAGCCAGATTCTCAAAGGCGGCTACATCCTCTCTCTCTGGGTACGCGATCTTGTCTTGGGCGGCCTCGGCATCGATAGTGAAGTGGAAGGTGGAACCCATACCAGGAGAGCTCTCTGCCCAGATCTTGCCACCCATCAGTTCGACCAGGCTCTTGCTTATTGCGAGGCCAAGGCCAGTGCCGTCACGCTTGCGGCTCAGGTTGTGCTCAAGCTGCGTAAAGGGCTGGAAAAGCATTCCAAACTTCTCATCGGGTATGCCAATGCCCGTATCACGAACTTCAAATGAAACCCGGTGCTTTTTCCCACCCAGCTCCTTGGATGAGATGGATACAGACACGTCTCCCTGGTCTGTGAACTTGACGGCGTTTGCGAGCAAATTGACCAGGATCTGCCTAAGCCTGCCGTGATCTCCAATGATGGCATCCGGCGTGCCGTAGCTGATGGTATGGGTGAGGTTCAATCCCTTCTTCTCTGCATGAGACGCCACCATATCCAAAGACTCCTCTACCAATGTCCAGAGGCTGAAGGTCTGATGCTCCAGCACTATCTTCTCTTTCTCTGCCTTGGAGATGTCGAGGATATCGCCGATGATGGCCAGAAGAGCTTCGCCGCCTGTCTTGATCCTCTCTATGCAATCCCGATGGTCGGGCGTCAGATCATCATCCAGGAGGAGGCTTGAGAAGCCGATCACTGCGTTCATAGGTGTCCTTAACTCATGGCTCATGTTGGCCAGGAAGGCAGCTTTAGCCTCTGCTGCGGCCTCTGCAGCATCCCTGGCCCTGATGAGATCTGCTTCGAGCTTCCGGTGCTCATCCAGCTCCAACTCAAGCTCTTGTTTGGCGTTTTGAAGCTCCGATGTCCTCTCTGTGACCCTCAGCTCAAGCTCATCTTTTGATCTGCGAAGCTCCTCTTCCATCTGCTTGCGCTCGGTGATATCGTTGTTGACTTCCAGGATGGATATGGGCTTGCCCCTGCTATCCCTATGTAATATCCAATTGCTGGATACACTGATGCGGCTGCCATCATGCCTGATGTGAGAAAGCTCACCTTTCCAATGCTCGTTCTCCACTAGTTCAGCCATGATCGCCAAAAGCGGCATGGGAGACTCGGTCTTCAGGAGTTCGTGGGATTTTTTGCCAAGAGCCTCTTCCTTAGTCCAGCCATACATCTCCTCAGCGCCGGTATTCCATAAGTTAATCCTACCATCCATGTCGCGGACCTGGACTGGCACCAGATCGAGCAGCTCAGAGTGCCTCTTCAGCTCCTCTTCCATAAGCTTTCGCTCTGTGATGTCTGTGAGAGTCACCACACAGCCTATGATCTTTCCATCATCATTCTTCAGAGGCCCTGAGTTTAAAAGCAAATGGAGCCTTTGGCCATCTTCATGCTCGAATGCGGCCTCCACACCGAGAAGGACTGAGCCCTTCAGAGCAGAGGAGACTGGAAGAACGCTCTTGCCGGCATCCGGACCTTCAGAGTGCCGTATATCTATGAGATCTTCAAACCGCTGGAAGGTCGGATCGCACTTGCAGATCTTGGGCACAGCGCGGCTGAAGCGGATGATCCTCCCAGATATATCGCAGACTATTATGGCCTCGGCAGCCTGCTCTATGATGGACCTGGCCAGGCGCTCAGACTCAAGGATTTCTTCATTCTTCTTCTGCTCTGTCAGGTCTGTGACCACGAGACACCAGGCGCCAGGAGACCCCTCGGCCTGCAATGAGCTGATGGACAGGTACACGGGCAGGGATGTACCTCCCTCTGCCAGGAGATTGATCTCTGTGCTACTGATCTCCTGCTTTAGAAGCGCCTTAAAGGTAATCAGGTTCTCAGGCTCAATGAAGCGGTAAATAGATGCGCCAGTTACGGCCTGGATCGGCATCCTCAAGAGGTCTGCAAAGCGGCGATTGCAGTAGAGGATGGTGCCGTCGCTGGCCAGTGTGGCCGTGCCCTCATTCATAGTCTCCACAAGGACGCGGTATGCATGATCTGCACTATCCAGCGTGAAGATCATCTCGCCTTCGGGTCCAGGTATCACCAGGGCGTCCAGATCACCCTCGCTAATGGCGCGCCTGAGCTCTTCAGCCTCTGCCAGACGTGTACTCAGGCTGTTTACCCTGTCCTGTAGGGCACGATTCTCATCTAGCAACGCCCGGTACGATATTGGCTCCTGGCCCGTCTCTTTAGAACTCATATTCGCACGCCCTGTCAAATCTCGATTATTCTTTATCAGCCTTGAACTTCAGGTCCATTCCAACCAGAACCCTATCAATGTCCGACATGCTGCCTATGAGCTTCCTCAATGGTGGAGGAAGCTCTTTTATGAGTGTGGGAACTGCCACTATCTGGCCCTCTTTGGCAAAGACCGGATGCTGATAGATATCGATGACCTCTAGCTGGTACCTGCCCAGGAGATATTCTTCGCATATACGCTTGATATTATCTATCGCCTGCATAGATTTGGGGCTCATCCCAGCAACATAGAGGCGAAGAATGTATTTGCCTGATTCCATTTTGGCCAGGGCTTCCTCGAAGGCTGCTGTGGAATCCTTAATGCCAGTATCCTCAATTGTGTTCACTTAGCATCACTTCTCAGGGCGCAGATCCAGGCCCACGAGGACTCGGTCAGTGTTTGAGAGGTCCCCTATGATCTTCCTCACAGGAGGGGGCAGCCTCCTCACCAGTGTCGGGATGGCCAGGATCTGGTCACCCTTGGCCAGAGTCGGGTTCTCCAGGAGATCTACTACCTCTATGCGGTACCTGCCTGCCAGGTGCTCCTCGCAGATCTTCTTGAGGTTGGCAAAGGCGGCCAGGCTCTTATTTGTCTGGCCGGCTACGTAGAGACGCAATATGTAGGTTCCCTCTTCATCCGGTGCTGAACCGATACCTATCGAATTTTCAGCTGGTTCATTTTCCATCAGCTCTCACCCTTCTCACATTATCAGACAGCTGCTTTCCTTAGCCGTGCCATATCCTTGCGGTTCTGAGACTTGGCCTCAACTCAACTCTTAGTCCCTCACCAGCGAGGGTCTTCTCAAGCTTGGGTTTGAGCTTCACCTCTGGACTCTCTATCAGACACGATCCTTTTTATCTCCTCTGATTAGGGCTCAAATTCAGATCTAAGGAGGGCCGTCAGGCATTTAAAGATTTAAACTTGTGCCCCAGCGCTCTCTTATTGCGCTCTATCTCATGTTCCTGTGTCTGCAGGTCGATCTGATCTTTCGCCTACTTGGTAAGTAAGCCCATGCAGTGCCCATGAGGAGACTGCCCTGGTAGACTGTCTGAGCCATTTCAAAAGCATGAGTAGTGATTGGCGTCTCCATAGAACAGCTCCCAGCCAGAGCTTGCCTATAATCAGAAATGTCCCCCGCGGACGCGGGGTCAGGGGGGCCTGCCACGGCCTGAGTGGCAGCCCAGTTCATATGCATTTGACCCAGAAGACGATTTTTGCGGCCAATATGCATCAGGTACACTCAGGCTGATGTAAGCCAATCATTTCTGCCATCACAGGATGATGGATTATCTCGCATCATACCTCGACTTGTTTCAGCCTCATTGCGCTAGGTGTTAATCTTGAACCTGAGAAGGGCAGCCACTCCACCCAAGGACCGGAGCCTCTCCCCAGGCTCGAACTCTGAGCTGAAGATCACAACCTTTCCCCGTGCGCTTGCCACATCGCGCATTAGAGCATCCATATCCCTTCGCCTTGCAGCCTCATCCAGTATAAGCAGGTGCTCAACTGCGCCGTACTGGACTGCGGTCTGGACCTCCTTTAGACCATAAGCTGCCTTGCCGTCTGTAGCGATCTCCCTGAAGAGGTCTTCGATGAGCTTTGTCTCCTGGGCAATGCGGCTGTTCTCAAGCACCCGGCCCACTGCGCCGCGGCGGAGCACCTCCTGGAACCCGGACCTGCCAATGGAGGAGGCATCGTCCATCGTCACCCTGCCGGCCAGATCCGGGTAGGACGAGTCTATGACCTTCTTCAAGTCCTCCTTCGTGAACCCAGGTCCAGCCAGTATGACCTGGGCATCAACGCCCGCGGCTGCGCTTATCTGGTCAGCGCATTCGCGCAGGAAATCCTTTCTCGTATCCTCGCCGCCGCCCTTGCCGCTTCCGGCGCGAAGATCTGCAGCCATCTGGATGCCGAACTGGCGCAGAACGCCGATTGTGGCCTCACCCTCTTCAACCAGGGCCAGCACCACCTTGGGCCGCGTGGACTCGGCCACGGCCTCCTCTATCCTCTGAAGCTGATCAGCCCGCCAGCGCTTGATTATTGATAGCTCAGACCCGACCTCTATATTCAGTGTATGGTATGAGCCCACATCAGGGCCGCACTTGATCACTCCGTGTATCCGCAGCCAGTTGGAGTACATGTGGAACTCCACCTCCTCGACCTGGATTCCAAGGCGCACGTGCCTCTTCTCAAGCTTCTCAGGCCGGGCTTTATCGGCTATAGCTGCCACTTTTCTGAACGTCTCGGCGAAGACAAAATTGCCCCTGTCTACGAGGTACTTGAGATGCCATAGATCATCAAGCGACTCGGGTATCAGGGTTATTTCCCCTTCATCGCCTTTCAGGTTCGTCTTCAGGACGCGCATGCACTACACCTTTAATAGAACAGGGCGCAGACTCCGGTCTTCAGGCCGGAATAGGCCCGTTCTCATTACATACACCCTTCGCTGCTTAACTATATAATCAAGCATATCCAAAAATTAGCTAATGAGAAACGCCTACAAGTTCAGGATCTACCCAAATAAGATGCAGGAAATGCAGCTAGACCTGACTCTTGAAATATGCAGGCACATATGGAATGCCGCTTTGGCAGACCGCAAGAACGCATGGGAAGAAGAAGGCATCTCTCTGAGCTACGAAGATCAAGCAGCTAAGCTAACATACGAAAAATATCAAAATTCCGGACTATACTGCGTCAACGCTCATGTTCTCCAGGACGTCTTACGAAGGGTCAAAAAAGCTTTCGATAGCTTCTTTAGAAGAGTTAGTGAGAGGGCTACGAAGAAAGGCTATCCCAGATTCAGGAAAGAAGGCCAGTATAAGTCATTCACTTATCCAGACTCAGGATTCAAGCTCGATGGCTCCAGGCTCACCCTTTCCAAGATCTCAGGATCGATTAGAGTCTTCAAGCACAGAGAGATAGAAGGCAAGATCAAAACCTGCACTCTCAAGCGAGACCGAACTGGAGCCTGGTTCGTCATATTTGTCACAGAACAAGACGCCCCGCTAAAAGCGGAACCGGTATCAGCAATAGGCGTCGATTTGGGAATTAATCATGCGGCAGTAACTTCAGACGGTCGGTATTTTGATTATCCTAAATACTATAT
>DATMZB010000027.1:0-3770 GCA_035560655.1 Methanotrichaceae archaeon
GGAGTTCACCCCTTAATATGGATTTGGTTTTATATCTCGCTCGTTTTTAAATCAGGCATATGTTCATCCTGAAATATTTAAGACTTGTCAATCACACATCAGAAGTTTAACACTGTTATCAAAAATTGCCGAACCATCAGAAAAATAGTTTTGGATTAGTAAGCATACATCTTGCCGTAGGGCCTCTTGGACAGCGGCATTAGCTTGGAGAACTCGCCTTTCAAGATCTCCTCCTTGGATATATTCAGCTCCGGAAACTCCTCCACGAACTCGCCCACGCACTTATCCAGCAGCTCTGCATCTCCATTTTCCAGGCCGGATATGTCGACCTCCTTTGCCACCTGGGCCCGGTCCACGTGGCCGCGAAGGTACATCACTCCGCCGTGCATTCCAGTGCCTATGAAGTTGGCCTTGAGTGGCTTGTCACCGAGACCCAGGAGTATGACTATTCCGCCGGCCATGTACTCGCCCAGGAAGTCCTGAGATGTGCCGCCTATCACCAGCACTGGCTTCTTGTCCATATACTCCTTCATGTGAAGGGCTGCCCTGTACCCCACATTATCGCGTATGAAGATCCTTCCCCCGCGCATGGACATGCCCACGACATCTCCGCCTCTGCCCTCCACAACCACAAACCCCTCGTCCATGGTGTTCCCAATGCCGTCCTGGACGTTACCGTGGATGCGGATGTAATGCCCTGTCATGAAGGCGGCTAAATCGCTGCCAGGCGTCCCAAAGACCTCTATCTCCAGCTTCTTATCCGATCCAGGGGAATAGAGCCTGGTGCCTATGTACCTCTGGCCATAGACGTTTTTGATGACAATCTTGTCCGCCCCTGCTAGCATGTGCTCCCTGAGCTTATCGTTCAATCCCTTGTGTGAAAGCCCAGATGCATCAACTTCGACGATCTTCATCTTCATCTTTTCACCCTGGCCTTTTTCAAGGGAAAGTGGCACAGGGTTCATTCCCCTGCACCCTTTATTCCCAGTACATCGAGCTCCCATTCGTTCAGCCCCACACCTCTGAGATGGTCCCTGTTTCCTCTGAGGCTCTCCAGGGCGTTGATGCCCATGCCGCCAAGCATCTCCTTGATCTCCATAGACCAGGCCTTGAGCAGGTTGGACAGCCTCTGAGTGGTTATGTCCGGATTCAGCCTGCCTGAAAGCTTGGGGTCCCCTGTGCATATGCCCCAGTTGCAATTGCCTGTGTAGCATTTCTGGCAGAGAGTGCATCCCATGGCAATGAGTGCAGCCGTCCCGATATAGCATGCATCGGCTCCAAGGGCTATGGCCTTGATCACATCAGAGCTGCACCTTATCCCTCCGGCGGCGACCAAAGAGCATCTGTTCCTGATGCCTTCGTCTCTCAGCCTGCGGTCGACAGCGGATATTGCCAGCTCTACAGGTATTCCAACGTTGTCTCTTATAACCTTGGGAGCAGCTCCAGTCCCGCCCCTTATGCCGTCTATGGCCACAATGTCTGCACCGGCTCGAACTATGCCCACTGCAATTGCAGCGAAGTTATGCACTGCCGCGATCTTTACAGACACCGGCTTCTCATAGTTGGTTGCCTCCTTCAGGGCATAGATCAGCATCGAGAGGTCCTCTATTGAGTAGATGTCGTGATGGGGCGCTGGAGATATGGCATCAGTCCCAGCAGGTATCATCCTTGTGCTGGCCACTGTTGGCGTCACCTTCGGCGCTGTCAGATGACCTCCGATGCCGGGCTTTGCGCCCTGGCCAACCTTTATCTCCACTGCTGCAGCGCAGTTTAAGTATTCGGCATCAACGCCGTACCTTCCCGATGCCACCTGAACTATGGCATTTCCGCCGTAGTCTTTCCTCAGATCCTTTGGCATCCCGCCCTCGCCTGTGTTGAAGAAGGTCCCAAATTCCTTTGAAGCCCTCGCAAGAGAGCTGAAAGCCTCATAGCTGATGGCTCCATAGGACATGGCCGAGAACATTATTGGAGTCTCAATCACGATATTTGGCGAGAGCTCAGTCTCTATCTTGACCTCGCCGCCGTCGTACTTCAGATCAAGGAAGTCGGGCTTGGCCCCAAGGAAAGTCCTGAGCTCCATTGGCTCTCTTAGAGGATCTATAGAGGGGTTTGTGACCTGGGAGGCATTGAGCACTATGCGGTCCCAGTAGATTGGAAACCCTTTATCGCTGCCACTTCCTGTGAGGATGACTCCTCCAGTCTCGGCCGCCTTTTTTATGTCCTCTATCCGCTCTCTGGACCAGCCCAGGTTTGGCCTGTAAGGCGAGGGCGTGGGCCTTATGGTAATGGCGTCTCTGGGGCAGAAGATGGCACACCTCTGGCACGCTGCGCACTTCATATCATCAGAGATCATCCTCTCTTTTGCCTCATCGAATATGTGCGTTCCAAAAGAGCACTGTCGCTCGCAACCACGGCACTGATTACACTTGACTTCGTCCCTTATGACCTGGAACTCAGGAAAGAGGAATGACCTCATCACTTACCACCTTTTTGCTGTTTAGCTTGGCCACCACCGGCTCTCCGCCATTGGGAGTCCACACCTCGTCGAGCTGTGGAGATATAAGTCTTATAGACGCCTCTTCTGATGAGAGGTACATCATAGGGCCCCTAGTAGCCGCGGTCAGCGGCCTGAGCCTTATCCTGTCTCCAAGCCCTATCATCTCGCCTTCGTGTGCGATAATTATAGTGAAAGGCCCGTTCATGAGAAGCGGACCGTAAACCATTCTGAGAGTTGAATACAGCTTTTTCTTCTTTGCATCCATCTTATCAATTGCATTCCATATGGGAGGAGCCATGACCTTGGACGCGATGTCTATTGGCATCTTGTTTCTCCTCATAAGAAGATCTACAGCGTATGTGATGACCTCAGTATCAGTCTGCAGGGTACACTTGTAGCCGTACATCTCCAGGAACCACCTGTTGGTTCCATATGAGGAGATCTCGCCGTTGTGAACTACGGTCCAGTCCAGGAGGCCAAATGGATGAGCTCCACCCCACCATGCCTGTGTGTTAGTGGGAAAACGGCCGTGAGCCGTCCATATATAGCCGCGATAAGTGTCATGGAGCTGGAAGTAATCGGCCATCTCCTCTGGATAGCCCACCCCTTTGAAGACGCCCATGTTCTTTCCTGATGAGAAGACATAGGTGTTCTCCATGGAGCTGTTTATCCACATGACCTTCTTTACCACGTAATCCTCGTCAGAGAGGCAGGCCTCATCGCCCTTCTTGTTTGGCAGGGCGAAGTATCGCCAGGCGAGAGGTGGGTGGCTCACCTTGCAGGCATCATCGTGGGGAATCTCCTCATCGTAGACTATGTCGAAGTTCTGGCAGAGATAGGCATCCAAAGCACACTTGGCTGCTCTCCTTGTCACCTCGCTGTCGCTTGTAAACATTATATGGAAGGCGTAGTAATCCTTGTAATCTGGATAGATACCATAAGCTGCAAATCCCCCTCCCAGGCCGTTGCCGCGGACATGCATGTTCGCTATAGCCGTTATGACATCATGGCCTGTGAACCTGTCTCCGTCCCTGTTCATAGCCCCGAAGATAGAGCAGGCACAGATCTCTTTGTTATAAAGTTCCCTTCTCCGTCTCACCATAACAATCTCGAACTCCAGCCATCACTGAAGCGATTTACCCGATCGCACATATACCTTTACCCTGCACGATGTAAGCATCAAGACGCCCTAACAAACGCTTTATAGCTATTTAAGAAAAGTTCATATAATTTATGAACAGCCTTGCCCAGGTGTCTCATGGCGCGGTTCTCC
>DATMZB010000028.1:0-8111 GCA_035560655.1 Methanotrichaceae archaeon
GATTGGGGACATTGAGAAGAAGATCGAAGAGACATCCCTTGAGATTATAAAGGCCAAGTCACAGGCGCAATGTGCAAAAGAGAGAGAGGCAGCCACGGCCAAGGCCGCCGAGGATAAGAGACACGATCTGGATGCCCAGTCTGAGAAGAAGCGGTCTCACGATCTGCTATCAGAGAGGATAGCAAGGCTTGACGCCTCAACCTCTGAGAAGAGGGGAGCGGCTCTGGCTGAAGAAAGAAGGCTAAAGGAGATAGAGCGCTCCAAATCGCTCCTATCTGAGCTTGAGCCAAAGCTAAGGAGGCTTGAGATCATAAAGGCCTGCCTGGAGGCCCTGGAGCCAAAGCGCAAAGCATACGATGAGCTGAACCGGAGATTGATACGCACCAGGGCTGAGCTGGACGGAGCCAGCCGGGTCCTGGATGAGTACCGGCAGAGGCTACAGGCTCTGGAGAGAGATAAGAAGGATCTTGGGGAGATTGAGCATCTAGAGCTTGAATACCATGAAATTTCAGCCAGCTTTTCACGTCTTGAGGAGATCAGGGACAGCCACACAGACCTCCAGAACCGGCTGAAGGGAGACCTGATCAGAGACGACTCCCTGAAGGAGAACCTGGCAAAGGCAAATGAGGCCATCGCACAGCTCAGAGATTCCAGAAAGAGGATGGAGGAGCTGCAGCCCCTGGTCGAGAAACACAGCCAGCTGCAGATGGAGCTTGGTGAGGCAAATCGCCAAAGAGAGCTGCAAAAGGAGCTTGATGCTCTTATGCAGAGGAAGAATGACCTCGAATCCCGCCGCCAGAGGCTTACAATCAGGCTCTCCCAGGTCCAGAATGAATCATCCCTGCTGGGCGAGATTGAGGCCAGGGAAGAGAACCTGCGAAAGCAGGACCTTGAGCTGGACCGGCTCCAGTCCGAGCTCCTTGATGCCATATCCGACCTGAAGAGCAACCTGGGCATTCAAGAATCCAGGAGAAATGATGCCAAAAAGAACCTGGCCAGGGCCAGGAGCCTGGGTGAAGAAGGAAGCTGCCCGACCTGCGAGAGGCCTCTTGGAGAGCACTGCGTCCAACTGATCCAGAAGTACGAGCTGGCCGTATCCGATGCCGATGAGAAGATATCGGGCAAGAAGAATGAGATCCAGGCCCAGGCAGACAGGCTCAGCGGAGTTACCACCTCCAGGTCCATGCTTAAGAAGTCTTTTGATGAGGTCAACGCCCTCAAGAGGAAGAGGGCTGAGCTCATGACTGAAGGCAGAGGCCTTCGAGCCCAGGCGGATGAGATCGATTCTGAGCTCAAGCTAAATCAGATATCTATAAAAGCCCTGGGCGAGGTGAGATTCGACCCTGTAGCTCTGGCCGGCGTCCGGGACGTCCTCGATAAGATGGCACCCCTCATTGAAGAGCTCAAAAGGCTTCAGTCACGTGCAGAGGACCTGCCAAAAAGAGAGGCGGAAGCAGAGGCACTTGTCAGCGAGAGGCTGATCGTCGCAAAGAGGACAAAAGCACTGGCAGAGGAAATACGGACACTTGGCTATGACGAGGCTCAATATGCCAAAGAGAAGAAACGGCTATCTGAGCTCAAACCTGTACATGAGAAGTTCGCCAGCCTGTCAGAGAGGACCAGGGAGATGCCCGACCTGGTGAGCAGGGTCGATGATCAGAAGGAGGCCCTAGGCAAGATCGGCCTGGCCAGGGCCGATCTGGACAGATCCATTGCCGATCTGGGATTTGACCCGGCCGAGTTTGAGCATCAGATGGCCGAGAGGAAAGACCTTGCCAGGGCTGAGGAAAGCGCTTCCAGGATCAGGATCAGCATCGCCTCTGAGCCGGAGATAGTTGAGAGGCTGGAAGAGATAAGGTCGGCTCTGACGAAGCTTGAAGAGGAGGCGGCCGCAGGACGCAAGGAGATCGCCCTGCTTGGATATGATCAGGAGCTGCATAAGGTTGCCAAGAATGCCCTCGGCCAGGCCGAGTCTGCACTAGAGTTGGCCAGGAAGGAGACATCCAGCAGCCTGGTCCGGCTCGGCGTCCTGGATGGGGAGATGAAGAGGCTTGAAGAGGATGCTCGAAGAAAGAATGCATATGAGATTGAGCTCTCGGGCCTGAGCACCAGGATGCAGGTGGTCGATTCTACAAGGAGCCTGGTCAACAGGTTCATGGATCAGATCCTTGTGAGAATCAGGGATGAAATAGCCCAGGAGGCGGGCCGAATCCTGGATGAGGTGACTGGCAAGTACAGCACCCTCATCATAGACGAGAACTTCAACATCCTTGTAGAGGATGGAGGCAGCTTCTACCCCATATCCAGGTACTCGGGCGGCGAGATAGATATGATAGCAGTCTCGGTCAGGGTGGCCATCAGCGAGTACCTGATGCGCTTTGGCAGGGATAAGCCGGGGTACTCATTCCTGATCATGGACGAGATATTCGGCAGCCAGGACCTGGAGCACAGGGAGAAGATGATAGGCATGCTGAGGAAGCTGGACGACAGGTTCCCCCAGATCTTTGCAATAAGCCACATCAGCGATGTGCAGGGCCAGTTCGATAACACCATCAATGTCATAGAGGACGAGAACGGATGCAGCCGCATCGAGGTCAGCTAGACTGCGGTCATATCTGCTAAAAGGTTATGCGTCATATATATGCAACGATCTGCATTGCCGGACAAATCAGTCCATATTTAGATCTATTTTATCGACAAGCGCTGTAAGAAATGCCCAGTGCTCCGACATATATGTGCAGTGCAAATGATATTCAGTGTGCAAATCGAAGTCGTTTTAGGATGGCGGTCGCAGATTGCCGTGATAAATCGATGTCGGCTTCAGCACATGAACCCGCATAAGCACTTCAGTTTTAATACAACTGGCGCAAAGTTTATATTCGTTGAATGCCGAATTCTCGTCGAATGACGTGGTAAGCCCTGTAACAGAGAGGGCTTTTCCAATAGGAAGAAACGATCTTCAGGGCCATCAGGCACGGCTGGAGAGGAATACGGTCATGAAAATGAAAAATTGTACAGTTATAGCCGACGGTCTCGATGATAACCCATCATTGATAGAAAATATTGATGGGGGCGTCCAGACATTCGATCTGGCCTGCGAGGCGTTTCTTCAAGATCATTTCTGGCATTTGAAAGGAGGTATTTCAATGAGGAGAAGCATGGGATCAACAATAGCTGGAAAGATCAATAGCAAGCTACTCAGAGGGATGTCAGGGAGATCCAGGCTCAATAATACCTGGAGAACCTTGTCTGAGATCTGTGCCCCTGCCCCAGAGAAGGGAAATATTTCTGATGACTGGCTGAAGAAAGGGTATGAACTGGGCAGATGCAGATTTTACGAAGATGCCCTCAGATGCTTCAATGCAGCTATTGAGCTGAACTCTCAGGACCCGCTCGCCTGGAAGGGCAAAGGCCTTGCTCTTGAGGCCAGCGGCCGAAGCTCTGAGGCAGATGCGGCCTTTGCCAAGGCCAGAGCTCTGGGGCTCATGGCATAGCTCTGAGGCAGGCTGGAAATTAGGAGGTTTATCAATGAAAGTCAAATCTACAATTAACATATCAGGGTTCACTGAACTTTGCGCATGCTTTGTAGCAGAGGAGAAGCTGGCATATTCCTGGCATATGAAAGGCAGGAACACGACCAATATCTGGGATAGGCACCATCGGCAAAAGGCAGCCATCGCATTCGATGATTGCCAGGAGGAGGGCCTCAATAGATCAGAAGCCCTGATGACCATGGCCAAGGCCCTCTCTGATAAGGGCAGATATGAGGAGGCGGCTGCAGCCTACGACTCGGCCATTGAGGCTACGCCGCGCCATTTCACCATAGATATCGCAATAGCATCGGCTGAAAAGGGAAAAGCCCTGGAAAAGGCTGGAAGGCATAGCCAGGCACTAAAGGCATTTAAAAGAGCCCTGGAGCTCAGCCCAGAAGATATCGAGACCTGGCATTATAAGGGCCTGGCCTTAAGATCCCTGGGACACAGATCAGAGGTGCATATGGCCATGGCAATGGTCTGCGAGCTGAGCCATTAGCAATGACCTCAGCCCGCCTTCAGCCTCTCCGGTGCAAATGTTTTTCAAAGCAAGCCGATTCTTTCAGATCGGGGCAACGAGTCAGGTTTGGACTTGCATTATTGCTGTGCCCGCAATGTTTATAATCGTCTGGCATCGTCTCATCGTCATGCGCCGTATGTGGATGCGGCTGGCAGGATGTGGGATTAATTTTCCATATCTAAAATCTGAAAAGCTGCTCAGGAGCTTATCAATGAACATTAAATTCGCCATAGCCCTGGTGGCTCTGGCAGCGTTATGCATCTTTGCCCTGGCTCAGGAAGATGATGCAGGCGCCTGGTATAGAAGAGGCCTGGATCTAATTGGAAATAGCTCTCCACAAGAGGCCGTCTGGGCATATGATAGGGCCATTCAGATAGATCCCAGCTTTGCTGATGCCTGGAAGGCAAAAGCATCTGCCCTGGCCTCTGCAGGCCAGCACCAGGAATCTTTGCAGGCCTATGACCAGGCCATCGAACTCTACGACCAGTCCGTAAATGCAGGTTCAAACCGCTCCGAGGCCTGGTATGAGAAGGGCAGCGCTTTAAGAGACAGAGCCATTGTAATGCAAGTGATGGGCGCAGACAGCCAGGGCCGGACCAGGTACCGTGAAGAGGCCGTCATAGCTTTCGAAAAGGCCACAGAGTTAGATCCTCAATATGCTGAGGCCTGGCAAGGCATAGGGTCCACGCTCTATGATCTGGGCAGGTTTGAAGAATCTCTCAATGCATTCAACAGGGCCATGGAGATCGATCCGGATCTTCCAGGAGCCCTGGCAGGAAAAGGGATGGCCTTAAGCGCGCTTGGTAATGAGGATGAGGCCAGCAAAGCGTATGGCAACGTGATCGACAAGGTGGATGGCGAGATAGGGAACGCCAGCTCAGATCAGGAGCTGTCTGCTGCCTGGCTCGCTAAAGGATACCTTCTCCAGGAACAGGGCAGGTATGAGGAGGCTGTGAAGGCACTGGATCTCTCTACCAGGGCTGACCCCGAAAACGCCATGGCCTGGAAGGTCAAGGGCGTCATCCTCTCCATCAAGCTCGGGCGGCACCAGGAATCGCTGGAGGCTTTTGACAGAGCCGTTCAGATAGATCCCAATGACCCAGAGGCGTGGATTGGCATTGGCCGCATTTTCAGGACACAGGGCCGCAGCCAAGACGCAGATGATGCACTCGCCAGGACAAAGGGGCTTGGGTATATGGGGCCACTTTAGCAGCTGTCAGAAGTAAGCTCTCCTGAGCAGCCTCAGGAGCTTGAGCCCGTCAAGCCCGATATGCGGCAGCATCTTTGCAGCCAGTATGCTTGGCCGGTCTATATCGCCGTGCTCCTCTATAGCCCTGAGGAGGCTTTGCTTCCTGCCCATGTATCCGACAACCTCATCTTTCTCCTCATCGCTCATATTGCACAGAAGCCTGTTTAGCTTCCACCCGGTATCCAGCTCCCTTCCAACCAGAGATCTCCATTCCCTGTCATACTCTCTGAGCCGGCCTGCAGAGCAGTCGCCCTCCTGAGCAGCGCAGGCCGCCACCTTTCCTGCGACCTTGGCGCAGACCATGCCCGGATATATCCCTCCTCCTGAGGTGGGCTTGACCTGGCCTGCAGCATCACCGACTGCTATCAGACCATCTGCTACCGCGGACTCAGGCGGGACCAGAGGAAGTCCTCCCACATTAAGGTCCACGGGCGATCCCATGAGCCTTCCGGCTATGATATCGCCCTTGATAAATGCCTTGAGATAGCTGCAGGCGCTGCCTTCGACACAAAGCCCGATCCGGGCAACATCGTCTCTTACGGGAATCACCCAGGCAAAGAGGCCGGGCGCCGTTTTTGCGCCCAGATGTACCTCCACCTTCTCAGGATCTGCCACCTGAAAAGGGGCCTCCACCTGAGCCCCGGAGAGTATTTTCCCCGGGGAATGAATCCCTGAGAGCCTGGCAATCCTGGACCGCACCCCCTCAGCCGAGATCACCACCCGGGCCGCTATCCTCTCGGCACCCGGACCGATCTCCAGCATGCTGCAGCCGTCCTTCCTGCATATGGACCTCACAGGCGAGCTCAGCCTGAGATCGGCCCCGGAGCGTGCCGCCTCGGCGGCCAGAGCCCGGTCGAAGAGCTTTCGATCTACGACCCAGGCCTTGTAAGATCCGGCCTTGAAAGAGGCACGACTGCCCGGAGTGTATACATCAGCCCCCTTCAATCCCCGGATCATGAAGGTCCCCGGGCAAAGCTCTGATTCCTGGATGGCCTTGTTTCCAAGCAGGCCTGCACATTCTACAGGCCAGCCAATGGATGCATGCTCCTCCAGGAGCAGAGTGCTCGCGCCGTTTAAGGCTGAGTACTTGGCAGCCATAGATCCTGCAGGACCTGCCCCAATGACCGCCACGTCGTAGTGATCCATGCTTAAACCATCTCAGGTCTTCCAGTGGTTAGACTTTTCGGCTCCCTGTTCTCAGGCCAAAGGCTATTTCTTCCAAGAGTTTTAAGATTTTATCGGTGTTTAAATTGGAGGTACTCTGGCTCTCAGAGGATGAAGTCAAGTCTCTTCTGACCATGGACGATGCCATAAAGGCAGTGGAGAACGCTTTTCATGATCACGGCCTGGGCAGGACTCAGATGCCGCCCAAGTCGTATCTCTACTTCACCAGTTACGACGGCGATCTGAGGACCATGCCCGCCTACCTGGAAGGCATGGACTCTGCAGGGGTAAAGATTGTAAATGTCCACGAAAAAAACCCTGCTGAAGGACTGCCAACCGTCATGGCAATACTGGTGCTCAACTCACCCCATACAGGTGCCCCTGTGGCAATTATGGGCGCCACCTACCTGACCAGCATGAGGACAGGCGCTGCAGGAGGCGTAGCCGCCAGCCGCCTGGCAAGGGCCGACTCAAAGATAGTGGGCTTGGTTGGAGCCGGGGTTCAGGCCAGGACTCAGCTCATGGCCGTGAGCAGGTTCTTCAAGATAGAGCTGGTCAGGGTGGCTGACAGATCCATGGACAGGGCCAGAGCTCTGGCTGAGGACTGCAAAAGATTCCTGGACTGCGATTACAGCCTGACTACAGAGGTAGAAGAGGCCTGTGACTGCGACATCCTGATCACCACCACGCCGTCACGTGAGCCCGTAGTAAGAGAGGCCTGGATCAGGCCCGGAACGCACATCAACGCCATTGGCGCTGATGCCAAGGGCAAGCAGGAGCTTGAATCGTCCCTGACTGCGAGATCGAAGGTGGTTGTGGACGATATGGCCCAAGCCGTGCATTCTGGAGAGGTCAATGTGCCTATATCACAGGGAGTGCTCAGACCCGAGAAGATCTACGGCCAGATAGGCGAAATACTGGTTGGAAAGATTCCAGGAAGGACATCTAGTGAGGAGATCACAATCTTCGATTCAACTGGCCTGGCAATACAGGACGTGGCCACGGGGTCGCTGGTCTATCAGAGGGCCTTGGATAAGGGACTTGGAAACAGGATGAAGTTCTTGTAATTGCGAACCTTAGGCCGTCATACTTTTGGACCAGATCTGGCCTATATGCATAGGTGTTCCCCGCGGACGCGGGGTCAGGGGTGGCCGGCCGCGGCCAAGAGCTGCAGCCCAGGGCATAGAGTTTGGCCCAAAAGATAAGGACATGTTTAGGCAATCCAATAAACTAATCTGGACCCCTCAGAAATCACCACATGAAACTTTGTTCTTTGAGGCAATGCCTTGGGAAAATAGATTGAGAGCACGAATCTGGGAGGAACACCCCTAACTTTCTGGGCCAGGCACTAACTACCTGGGTGTCTCAGGCCGTACTCCCTAAAGCGCGTTCGCGGGGGACACTTACATTGATAGGCAAGTGCTTGCGGGGAGCTTTTTGATGGAGACGCCAATCACTACACATACTTTTGCATTGGCACTGACAGGCGGCCAGGAGGCGCCAGACCTGGCCGGAGTCCAGGAGACGCTGATGCCATCTCGTAGGCTGGCAGGATGAGTAGCTGGCCCATACATCTTAAAATACTAGAGATAGATTTGCGATCTTCCTATAGCTCGGTATTGAGACGTTTATTCCAGCACTTATA
>DATMZB010000029.1:0-3532 GCA_035560655.1 Methanotrichaceae archaeon
AAAGGAGAATTACTGTTGCTACTAGCGGCAAAATGCTCAAGTAAACTCAGGTAACAACGCTTCTGAAGAGATGGAATTTGCAGAACTTATAGGTCCTATGGTCCTGAAGAGGTTGATAATGATGGCCTGAAAATAATGCAAAGGCAGAAATAAGTTGAAAGATTAGCTATATTTTGCAGAGAGGTGTGGCAATTTGGATAGTGGCCGGGCAGAGACGTCCATAGGCAGGGCGGTCGGCTTCATTGTGTCCATGCAGGATCCCGAGCATGGGCACAGGAGTTATGATCGAGGACAAGAGAGGGATATTTACCACATCGGCTGCCCTTCAGGCGTTGTCACTGTTTAAAGGTGCCAAAGGGAAATGAGAACTGTGGAAAGCCCCCTAAGAGCCCGGTAGGAGTACTGGAAACACCGTCAGCAAGAGGATTACATTTTCAATTATCTTGAGGATGCAGTAGCTCTGAACAAGCGTTCAATAGGATTTCCTCCTTTGGACGATAATGGATGCAAGCAATGCCAGAGATACTGCTCAAGCGGATCTGTTTTTCGCTCTGTTCCTGATATCTATGAGATCCGATCTGAGCTTTTCAACCCTTTTTCGCTTTAGCCGGGTCCACGATACCCATCTTGAGCAGCCGATACGAATGGCGGTCTCCTCTGCCCGGCTGATGTAATCTGACGCAATATCGAGTGTATCCGGGACGATATCAGTGGAGTAAAGGCGCTTGCCTAATTCTTTCGAGTCCATCGCTTTTCCCTGGGCGATCTCATCTCCAATGCCAAGCTCTTTGAAGGCCCTCTTGAGAAGATAAGAACTCTGGCCATTTTCATAATCCCACCTCCAGTCCATGACATCATCGTAGAGCTGGTAACCCGTTGAGAAGAGATCCTGGCTCCTATCAAGGGCTGGAAGAAGATCCTTTCTCCCAGAGATCTCTGCCATGGCCGCGGTAATGGTCTTGGAGAGGGCAGCCTTCCCACTTCCAAGCCTCTCTATCTCATCGAGGGTGGGAACTTCCGGGGATCTCATCGCCTTCTCTTCCAAAGTCATGTGGATGTACTCGATGAAGAGATCATCGAATCGGGACCAGAATGGACTCTTGCCATCGATGATCTTGGCAAGCCTCCTGATCGACTCAGCCAGCTTGTACTGCCCGCCCAGAAGGACCATTGCCAGCACAACCTCCGATGTAGGGCTGAGATGGCCATCAATCACCCTATCCATCTGTATCAAGGATTCGGCCCCGAGCTGTGCCACGACACATAGCTCATCCAGCTGCTCTCTGCCTATCCCGGGGAAGACCTCCGAGAAAAGCCAGGGGTAGATGCAGTAGTCGATCTGAGACGAAAAGATGTCCTTGGCTCCCTTTTCCGAGGGGATGACTAGCAGCATCCCCGATAGGTCTATCCCAGGGACCGCAGATATGCCTTCATAGAGCCTTCTTTGAAGATCATCGAGAGATCTGTAGGCGGATTCCAGATCCTTTTCTCTGCCCTGCGTATCCAAATTCATGGGTCTGCACTCCAGAGGACTACTGTAAAGGGGTTTCCTGACAGGCATCCTGGTTCGTATCCAAATCCTGCAGTCTCGTCTCTTCGATTTCCCTTGCATTGTCCCGGTATATGATAGGAACTAGATACTGAAAGAGCTCACGGAACTGACGGCAGTGAGGCTTAAACATTGATCCGTAGGTTCTTTTAGCCCACCTTGCACAGCCGCCGCCGCAGATGAGGCAATAGGGACAGTCGAGGCATTCCGGGATATTGGCAATGCTTCGGCTGAGCCACTCTTTCGATCGCTCCTCATTCCAGACCAGATCTGGCAGGTATCTTCCAATCCGTCCCTCATCGAGCCCAACCTCACCCCAGCAAGTGTATATATTGCCGTCAGGCCCGAATATGCATGCTCCCACATTTGATCCACAGTAGACGGGCCTCAAATATGGGATCGTTCCGGAATGGAGGAGCGAGTTGAGGCATTGGTTTATGCCGAAGCTGGCACTAATCGAGCTTTGGCCCTCTACCTGGGGGATAAGATCCCTTGAGGCCTCCAGGAGCTCCATGGGCTCTAGAAGATTCTCTTTGAGCTCGCCAAATGTAGTGTAGCCATAAGCGCGGAACTTAGGATTCCTGCTCCATCCCATGTCCATATAGAACTGGTTTAGCCTGGCCAGGCCTTTTAAGTTAGATCTGTCGATGTTTGTCCTGAGGGACACGATGCAGCCCTTATCCAGGGCGAGCTGGATCCCTCTGCATATATCCTTGAAGGTAGGCTTCCCACCCTTGGCAAACCGTCTTCTGTCGTGTATCTCTTCTGGCCCGACGAGGGTTACCTGAAGAGCACATATCTTGTCGATCCCCAGGAGATCCTCATATTTCATCAGATCGAAGCCGTTGGTAACGGCATTGAACCGAATGTTTCTACGCATCCCCTCCTCTACGATCTCCCTGACAATATCGTGGTTCCTGGCCATCAGAGGCTCGCCGCCGTAAAGGATGACTTCCCTGGGAGGCCTCCTGTCAAATCTCTCCACGATCTCGTCCATGGCAGCATAGGCAGCTCTGACGTGCTCACTGGTCATCACGGCTGAAAGCTCCTCTCTGTGGGAGACCGGTGCCTCATAGCAGTATGTACACCTGAGCTGACACGAAAATGTAGGGGCGAAGACGAACCCCGCTTCTTTGAGGCTCAAGCGATGGAATATCTCGGCAGTTTTTCTTACGTGCTCACGTTCTTCATCGAGAGATCGCTCTGTCAGGTAGCCCCGATGCGCAAGATGCTGCATGTCAGATGCAGATACAGATCCGCATTTGTCCTCGGACTGGAGATACCTGTAGACGACTCCGTTGACCTTATCAATAGCGCCTGTGTATCCCTGGATGATCAGATATGCATCATCTTCGATGAGCTTTACGTATATGTTGTAGCTGCTGGCTCTCATGGATATCTGCCTTATCCCTCCTCATTGAGACGTGACCCCTTGGCACTGGATTTTACATGAGTTTAAAACTGCGCAGCCATCCCATTGCGGACAAGATTTGTTTGAGCATCCCCACAATGCACTTCTAACATTTGAGGTTTCCTTTTCAAGCCGGCTCTCGAGCTCCTCTATTGGAATCTCTGCCAGAGAGGTCTCGTTCAGGGGGGTAATCTTTGATTTATCAGTTGTCATAACTCCACCTCTCATCCTTCCAGACCGGTAAGCAAACCGTTCATATCAATGACGCTATTATCGGTTGCGCTTAGGCCTCCCGATAGCTCAAATATCTTTTTCTGCATCTCCTGGCACTTCGGGTTCTCCCTCAGGCGTCTTAAGGCTTCCTGGTTGTTCGATACCAGTATCACCAGATACTTGGGCTTGACCTTATCCATCTCTTGGCTCGCAGCAAGCTGGTAGACGGAAGCTGATATTATCCCCTCCTCTTTTGGGACCCACTTCATGGAATCATTCAGAAGGTCCAGGGTCTCTTTCTCTTTTCCCGGCTTGGGGCTTATAGGTATTATCACTTGGTTTGGAGCTATGCTCAGTAG
>DATMZB010000030.1:0-3206 GCA_035560655.1 Methanotrichaceae archaeon
GTAATAATGGATCTAATACTTAATACCAGGAGCGTGGAAAAATGGCGGATTTACTTACTATAGCTATTGTGTTCTTCATACTCGCCCTTGTGGCAGCAGTACTGGGGATGTATGGCGTTGCTGGCATATCGATGGATATCGCCAAATGGCTGGTGATAGTATTCATTGTACTGGCGATATTATCGCTCCTCTTTGGCAGGGGCATCTTCCTGGGAGCAGGATTTAGCCTTCCATTAGCACCAGTGGCCCTGGGCTCGTGACGCTGTAAACCCGGACTATAAGGGCAAAACGATAGAATTAGCCCTTATAGAACCACTTTTTTCCTGGAAATTTTTCTGAGATCACATATAAAGATAGCAGCCTCAAATTTCTTGAAGCTGCTCAGAGCCATCTTAGCCAATTCCAGTTTTAAGCGACAGGCACTGTATCAAATGTATTCCTGGCGACTGTATCCATCCCCAGGTCCAAGATCACGGCGTAGATACGAGGGCATAAGACCTCGCTTACTCATCCTCTCCCAGCCTGCAGAGCTGGCAGCTGTGGTGCCATGCCGGCTCGGCCTGGATATAAACAGGGCTCTCTGTTGCATAGTGCTTCTTGCCCAGATCCTGGACGATCTTTCTGACAAGGGCCGCATCCATCCCCCCAGGCTTGATCCTCCCAACCTCGCGGCCGTTGACGCCGTGATGGCCCTCGGTCTTGTCTATGGTCACTACTGCATACTCAGGTACATCCTCGCTGTCGCCATCACTGAGATAGAGCAGATCGCCATAATGAAAGCTGTAGCACAGTGGCCAGGTGTGTTTGGTCATGGCCTCAACCAGGTCATCCTCTTTCTCAAGCTTGGTCACTGAGAATATGCGGTCGGCATGAATCATCATCTTCACCTCTAAGGATTATAGGTACTAATGCATGGGATTAATAGTTTCTCAGCACTGGCATCCAGACTGGCAAAAAGTGAGGTCAGACATCACATCAGTCTGACTCCAGGCACTGCCGTCCTCAGCAGCACATCTGCTATCAGTGCTGCAAATAGCACCGCCCTGTAGTTGGCTGACTGATAGAAGAGCAGCTTCCCCCTAGATGCAGTGGGATTTCTTACGAATTCCAGGTTTTGCCAGAGCAGCCATGCCCCTGCCGCTCCTGCAGCCCCCAGGTAGACCAGCCCGAGGCCTGCAGAGAGCCCCATGGCAATGGAGAGGACGACTCCGCAAAGCCAGAAGAATGCCACCATCCTGGATGTTGCAGGTATGCCGTATGTCACAGGAAATGTCGGAATGCCATTCTTTCTATCGCCCTCCACATCCCTTGAGGCGTCGCAGTTGGTGAACCCCCAGTCAGTGATGCATATCATCAGGGCCAGCATGATTGATGCAGGATGGATGCCGGGCCCTGGAGTGAGGATCCCGGCAGGCTCCACTGCCAGCCAGACGCCCAGAGGCACCAGCCCAAAGGCCAGTCCCACAAATGCCCAGCTAAACGGCGTATTCCTCTTGGCCCAGGCAGAGTAGACCGTGATAATGGCCGTGGCCGCGGCCAAGGTAACCAGGCTCTCAGGGTTGAGGTAGAGTGCTGATAGAGCAGCGATGCCAAGCAGCAGAAGAGCGTATATCAAGGCCTCATGCCTGCTGACCTGAGCCGAGGGCAGAGGCCTGTCAGGCATGCCGATCTTATCCACCTCGACATCATAAAAGTCATTGAGAACATAGGAGCTGGTTATGGCGCAGTAGGCTCCCAGGGTTGCTATGATGAATGGCATTAAAGCCGGAAGCTCGGAACTGAAAGAATAGCTCGCCAGGAGTGCTGAGGCTGCAGGCATGGCCAGGTCCATAGGAGCCAGGGGCGGCCTAAGAAGCTCCAGGTGGGCTCTGTACCTTGATGTGTTTACAAGGCCGGTCATCTGCGGTCAGCTCTCCAGCAGGCCCTCGAAGAGGTCAAGATGATCTCCGGGGTGGACCAGGTAGTCCAGGCGATCCGCCTCCTTGAGCAGTGGATACATCTCCCTGGACCTGGTCAGGCCCAAGCGTTTGAGCTTAGCACTATCCGGAGCCTCGATCCTTCGAAGCTTAGGGACCTGGGCATAGTGATCGTTCTTTATCCAGCCCTCTGTTGTATAATAATAGGCTCCACCGGCTTTTTCCTTTATGGGCTCGTACAGGGACGAAAAATCCCTTGCCACGAAGTTGGACATCTTGAGATGCTTGTTGGACCAGTTTATAGTGATGTGGCCGTAGTCAGGAGGGACCATTACCTTATCCCCTGCTGAGGCGTTGATGACCACCACATCGCTCATATCGCGCTTCTGCAGAAGATAGAGGGCCTCGCCCTCCAGAACCTCATACAGCTCCGGATATGATACCTCGGCACCTGGAGCCCGGGGATGGTAATGGCCTGCGGTCTTGACATACTCGCAGCCCAGCATATGGGGTGGGATGATGGTTATATCGTATCTAAGCCCCTGATCCATCAGCTTATCCCTATCAGCCCTGCTCAGGTAGAGGTCGCGATACATGTAGTAGAGCTCGAAGTTCTGAGCCGTGGCCATCCACTTGCGGTCGTAGATGACATCGGCCATGTCGCTTAACCACCGAACTTCAGGCTCTTTAGTCTTGCCTCCAAACTCCAGTTCCATCATGCACAAGCACCAAAGACTAATGGCGGCTCTGTAATAAATAAAGGTCTCCTTTAGATGGACGTCGGCATGCAAAGCTAGGCAGGAAGATCACCTTCCGCCCTGAAACTTTAGCAGGCCCGCCCGCCGTCTATTGTGAAGTACTCCTCTGCCACCTTCTTATAGTCCACTAAAACTACAACTTTCCACAGCCCTGGAATATCCTGCACATCGCAGCCCTTGATCTTGAGAGTCGACCATATAGGCGCACCCCAGAGACCCAGGAATCCATCCGAGGCCGGGACCACACCATAAGACCTGGCATAGACCCTGCCGCCAGGGTAATACCATCTCCACTCAACATTGTGGATCTTGTTATCTCTCCATATGTTCAGCCACGATACAGCCTGCTCGTCCTGGGACGAGAACGTGAATGTCCTCCATATTGGCATGGAGTTCATGGCCACGTCCTTAGCCATGGTATGCTCGCTTAGAGGGAAGAAAAGCGGATTTCCCTGCACGGACGACATAACGAGCCATAGAGCCAGGACGGCCATCATTATCTTGGTTCCCTTCATTGCAGCTCACCATTTAC
>DATMZB010000031.1:0-2676 GCA_035560655.1 Methanotrichaceae archaeon
TTCTCGGAGTCTCCGCTAAGCCTCAAGAAGACAAGCTGCAACAGCCGTGCATTCTTCTTCAGTCGCAGCCCCTCCGGGTTGTGGACCACAAGCAGGCTCTGGCTGCGCCCCCGATATCCCGGATCCCACAGTGCGGTCTCAAGGGAGGCTCCCATTCTGAGGAGGCTGGACCTGGGCCTGGCCATGGCTGCAACGTCCCTTGGTATGGACACTATCTCGTTGAATGTCACCAGGTAGGCTCCGGGACCAAGGTCCGCCCAGCCTGAGCCGTCGAAATTTATCTCATCCGTATTCGGGAGCTTCCTCTCGGCGTTGTCGAAGGCCACAGCGCCAGAAGATAGGAAGCGCTCAATCTTTTGAAGGGTCAGCTCGACTCCGCACATCTGAACCTGGGACTGCTGGTCGATCATGGACTCAACCAGGCCCTGGCTCAGGAGCGCATTCAGGTCTTTGCCAGTTAGAACTGTCATATCATCACGCCTGGCACATAGGACCCTTTTGCCTTATAACCATGCTCAATGCAGCTATGCTTCCTTTAGCCATGGTAGACTGAGGCTATCAGCACTTCTCAAGTACACTCAGGCCCAAATGAGGATCTGCTCAACTCATCTTTTTATATTAGCTCTATGCCTGCGATTCGGGGCAGTTGCCCCCCAATCTCAGAGCAGAGCATATTGGAGGTGATTGTACCTCACCGGCGGATAATTGGGCGATTCAGGCGATGGATAAATTCTCCTGGTGTCGATTGAAGATGTTAAATGTAATCCATTTGGTAAAGCTCTAAAATGTCTAATTATGGATCAGGGTCCTTTCAGGTTCACATAGCCATAAAGCACTGCTGCTGCTGCGATTATCATCAGCACCATCACCGCAGCTGCTGCCAGGGCGATCCTTGAGTGCATGGAGCTTCTGCTGCTCTCAGGAATGCCGGCTGAATTGCCGACCCCGCCGGCATGCTTTTTGGGTCCAAGCTCTGCTGGCACGCCCTTGTCCTTTGCCCACAGCTCTATCAGGCTGGCCGTCTCCTCCACACACCGGTTGACATTTTTGTTCACCTGGGAGCCTGTGAAGTGGATCACCTGCCAGCCCTCTGCCATGAGCTGGCGGTCTCTTTGAGAGTCGTGGTTGCGCTGCTCTTTAGAGCTGTGGTAGTCATATCCATCCAGTTCTATTGCCACCTTTAGGACCTTTCTTCCAGTCTTTTTATCGGTTATGATCTTGGCGAAGTCCAGTGAGTAATCGCGGTTGGATGTGGACGTGACGAACTGGGGAATGAGGTCCGGGATGCGCTCTCTGGCTGCAAAGAAGAACTTCTCCTCTATGGGAGACCGAAACATCCTCTCCATCTTGGGGCCTGACGAGCTCATCTCTTACACCAATCCAGGCAGGTTTTGACCGCGATCACATCCGCAACCATGTCTTATCAGATTCTTGCCTCTCGGAAAATATAAAGCGCCATCGCTCGGATTTGCGGCTGCTGATAAAAATGAAATATTTGATATAGTTGGCAGCATGTTGGATATGGTATCTGAGGTTATATGATGAAGACACTGACTGAATCTGAGGCCGTAGCCCTCTGCGAGCCGATGCCATATGCACTTGTGACCTCCCTGGACAGGAACGGGCGTGCCAATGCTCTGGGCGTGGCATGGGTCACCAGGGCGTCATTCTCTCCATTCCTCATGATGGTCTCCATAGATCGAAGGCGGTACTCTCACGATGGCATCGACCTGCACAGGGAGTTCGTGATCAATTACCCAAACGATGATCAGTCTAAAGGTGCCTGGATCTGCGGGACCAGGTCAGGACGGGACGGAGACAAGATGAAGCTTTCAGGGCTTGAGCTGACGGACTCAAAGGCGGTCAGGGTGCCGACCATCAAAGATGCCACTGTATCATTCGAGTGCAGGGTGGTGAATCAGTTCGAGGCCGGAGACCACACAGTCTTTGTGGGTGAGGTTGTGGCCATGCAGGGAAATCCTGAGAAGCCGGGACATCTCTTCGTGGCATCAGGGTACAGGCTGATCTCGCTGGACCAGAACGGGGACCGTAAAAGCTGATCGCAGGCCTCTTGGTATCGGTCCGATAGAGCTTCATGCAGATTGAGCGCTATCTCAGCATTATCTCAACCCTTAACCTATCTCAAATTGGTCGCAGCATCCAGGATAAGCCGTGAGTCCTTGGTGCAAGCCAGAATATTGCAAGGAGAAGCACTGCCACGGCCTTTATCAATGTCATGGTCGACCTGGAGCTCCTGAATCTCCTGCGGCGCTGCCTGCCGGGCCTGGACGCCTGAACTCCTTTCTCCCTGGACCAGCGGTCTATGAGGCCTGCGGCTTCATCGACGCATTTGTCCACATCCTTGTTTATGTGCGTGCCGGTAAAGCGTATGACCTGCCAGCCGTCGGCCATGAGGTCTCGGTCTCTCTGGACGTCGTGGTTGCGCTGCTCTTTAGTGCTGTGATACTGGTATCCGTCAAGCTCTATTGCAACCTTTAGGACCTTCCTTCCAGTCTTCCTGTCGACTATGATCCTGGCAAAGTCCAGACGATACTTGTGACCGCAGGCGGTGATGTGGTGCTGAGGGATCAGGCCCGGGATCTTCGTCCTTGCTGCCCGGTAGAACTTCTCTTCTATAGGAGAGTTGAATGTGGTCATGATCGCCCAGTCATAATG
>DATMZB010000032.1:0-3003 GCA_035560655.1 Methanotrichaceae archaeon
GAGTGAAGCACAGCTCTCAGTTCCAGCCCAAAAGAGTAAGTATGCCAATTTTAGCTAGGTAGCGATCCCGCATTTAGTTGGCATTTTGTACGCTCTTTGATTAAGATAGCATCGAACCTTCGTGCTAGATTAATGCCAACAAATTTGAATTTCGCACCTTAATGTCAAAGATTAAAAAATTGAATGGGCCCGACGCGATTTGAACGCGTGACCTCACGGTTATCAGCCGTGCGCTCAACCAAGCTAAGCTACGGGCCCAACCCGCAGTCCGCACCTTGCATTGCCGAACCCATTTATAACTGTTTCCCTGCAGAGGTCACGGCATGGCCATGAGCCTCTTTATCCTCTCCTCAGTGCTCGGGTGAGTGGAGAAGAGCGAAGCCATTGCCTTGCCGCTTAAGGGATTTACTATGAACATGTGGGCTGTGGCAGGGTTCACATCAGCCTTGACGCCCCTGGATGCACCCTCCAGCTTTGCCAGAGCACTTGCTAGTGATGTGGGCTTTCCGCAGATGCGTGCGCCGCCCTCATCTGCCCCAAACTCCCTGCCCCGGGATATGGCCAGCTGAATGAGCATAGCTGCAATTGGCGCCAGTATCGCTGTGGCAAGGACGCCTATGATATTGCCGCTGTCATCATCGCGGCTGCCAAAGATCAGGCCCCACTGGGCGATGTTAGCCATGTAGGTCACAACACCTGCGACGGTCGCGGCCATGGCGCTGATCAGTGTGTCCCGGTTCTTAACATGGGCCAGCTCATGGGCCAGGACGCCTTCTAGCTCGTCTCTGTTCAGTATCTTCAGTATCCCTGTGGTCACAGCCACTGCTGCGTGCGCGGGGTCGCGCCCCGTGGCAAAGGCATTGGGCATGGCCGTATCGACTATGTATATCCTGGGCATGGGCAGGCCTGCGCGGTCTGCAAGGCCCCTGACCATGCTGTGCAGCACGGGCGACTCTGCGGCCGTCGCCTCCCTGGCTTTATACATCCTGAGCACAATCTTGTCGCTGTACCAGTAAGAGCCGAGGTTCATAGCCACGGATAAGATAAGGGCCAGGAGCATGCCGCTCCTTCCTCCAAGCAGGCCGCCTATGAGAAGCATCAGCCCCGTGAGGCTGGCCAGAAGGAGGGTTGTTCTAATAATGCTCGTCATGTCAGATCAATAATTACTGCATTTGTCGTATTTATCCTTTATTAAGTCGATAGACTTAAATCCAAACAGCCTAACCCGATACCGGGTTATTTCTATGGACTCTCCTGAGAAAGAAAAGACGGCTGAAGAGAAAGAGGCTCTAAAGGGCCTTTTTGACCTGGCCATTCCACTGGGCATGCCTATCAGCGTAATACGCGAGCTTGTTGAGAACTTCGAGCTCGATCTGGTCAGGCGCAAGGCCAATGTGGATATGACCGGCGAGGTCATGGACAGGGAGATCCTGGTGCTGCGCGGCGACCTGGAGACTGTCAATGCTGCCAAAGAGTACATGTTCCAGGCCCTGGACAGAAAGGTCCATGAGTGGAACGACGAGAACAGCGAGCGCCACAAGCGCATGAAGAAGTTTTACGAGCAGAGGTTGAAGGAAGCGGCTGAAACCGGCGACAACAAGGTAACAGTGCCCTATGACCCCTCTCAAATGACTGAGCCGCCGAAGAACCCCTGAGGTCTTCGGCAGCATGCGACATTTTTAGATCCTAAGAGACTCCCATGATCTTGTGCACCTGAGGGATCACTGCCACATTCTCAGGGCTGAGATACTCTGATGCCAGGTCTTGAAGGCGGAGCATCTTTAAATTGGTCGGATTACACTCGCCGGAGGCTGGCTGGAGCACAACTGTTGCATCCAGGCCCTGCAGGCGAGAGCAGGCGTATTCCAGCTCCTGAGGTTCTGTCTCATCCAGGATGACCATCTTTACAATGGTCCGGATCCCATTGAGTGCTGAAATCCTTATGCATTCCAGCTCATTTTCCATGAGCTCTTGATGCCGATCTTCCGTGCAGGAGCCGTGGCTTTGAAGCTTTATATCGATGCTGGCAAAGTCGATCACCTTTGCCAGATCTCCAAATTTCTCTGCTGAGAAGCCGTTTGTCTCCAGGTAGACCTTGAGGCCTGATGATCGACAAGCACCGGCCAGAGCTTTCACGAACTCAGGCTGGCACATGGGCTCGCCACCTGTTATTGAGACGCTGTGCAGACCCGGGCTCCTGAGAAGGTATATCTGCTCCATGACCTCCTCCAGGCTCATGGGGTTTGGCACAAGCCTGTGCCTGCCCGATCCTGGGTGGGTCTCTATCCTGCACTCATCTACATGGTTGCGGAACCTGGCCGTGTCACAGTAAGAGCAGCTTAGATCGCATCCTGCCATCCTGATGAAGATCTGCCTCCTGCCAACAAGCGGGCCCTCGCCCTGGATGCTGGCGAATATCTCGCCAAGGATGCCCATGTTTTTTTCCGTATGCAATTTATTGCTCATCCACCATCACCCACTTGTTCTTGCCTTCCCAGAGCTTGACGGAGACCAGCCTGGCAGGGGTGCCCAAAAGCTCCTTCTTCAGGCGGCTGGATATGTACACTGCTATATGCTCGGCAGTGGGACTTGGCAGGATCTCATTGAGGTAGCGGTGATCCAGGTCTTCCAAGGCCTGGCCCAGGACCTTCTTGAAGTCAAAGAAATCCATTACAAAGCCGCTGGCATCATCTACCGGCCCATCCAGCACCGCCTCCACTTTATAAGTGTGGCCGTGGATGTTGGCGCATTTGCCCTTGTAGCCCGGGAGGTGGTGAGCTGCATCGAACTCCGATACCAGGCCGATCTTCATTCATCCTCCAGGCGTCCTCTGCGCCGGTCTATCTCATCAAGCTGATCCAGCATCTTTCTCAGAGCCGTCCTCACTGCGTCAGAGAAGCTGACGAACTTCTTGCCGTCGCCCACATGGGCATTCACATCATCTACTATGTGCTGAGGGATATCCACCGTCACCTTGGGCAATTCATTCCTCCGGTATGGGTG